>JAJYGE010000449.1 GCA_021785155.1 Planctomycetota bacterium | reverse complement strand
GCGAAATCAACGGCATAAATGCCGGCGATTAGAGAAGGGTTCGTCCTGGAAACTCGCACCCCGGACCCCTGGTTCGGATTTATTGCCACACCCTCTCCTGCCCCCTGAATACTTGACACTGAGTACTGAAAACTGAAAACTGGCTCTAACCTGTATAACGGAGTGGATGGAAGAATTATGAGGATCGGTATAGTATCGTAAACCATGCGATTGAAACACTTTCTTGCATTGGTCCTTTTTCTTGGCGGCGCAGCCGTATTAGCCAGCTGTTCTCGGCGGGAGCCGGTGGCGCGATCCACCGGCCCGCGTATTGTCAGCACTGATCCGGCCGCCACGCAAATTCTTTTACAGCTTGGTGCGGCCCACGAAATTGTCGGTGTATCGCCCTGGGACCAACCGCTGCTGCCGCAATCCATGCGGAATCTGCCGGTCGTAGGTGATTATCTGCATCTGGATGAAGAGTTGGTGGTGCGGCTTGCCCCCACCGCCCTGATACTTCAGGAATCAGCGCCACGAATATCACCGGGAATTCTGGCCATGGCCCGGCAACATGGAATACGCATCGTCAACATTAATCTCAACACATTGCGCCGATTCTATGTGACGACCGCGCTGTTGGGTAAAATCAGCGGCTGTCAAAAGCAGGCGCATCTGAAAATTCAGGCACTGAAGAAGCAACTGGCCCGGCTGGCGAAAACGCGGCCCATAAATGAGCCGCGTGTGGTATATATAATCTCCACGAACCCCATTCGCGTCGTTGGAGCGGATAATTTTATGGATGAGGAACTAACCTTGGCAGGTGGAGTAAATGTGGCGGAACGGTGCGGGATGGGTTATCCAGCCATTACACGCGAAACGCTGGTTCGACTCAATCCGCAGGTGGTGCTGATCGCCAAACCGGGCCAGCCGACCGCTACCAGCCCGACCGATCCGCGCCTTGCGCCATGGCTGGCTTTGCCAATCGCCGCAGCGGTGTCCAAGCATATTGATCTTATCACCTGGCAAAAAGCCCAGATGCTCACACTTGACGTGGGCCGGATAATTCAGCGCCTGCGTCAAATCATCACAGCACCATCGACCGACACGGGGGATGCAAAATGAGAACGATGACCCCGGGGCGATTTCAGGCTGTCATCGTGGTGGCGGCGATAATGACCGTTCTGGCTTTTCTGCTGTGTCTGGCCATCGGTCCCGGCGAGCCGGGAACCAGCGCCATATCCTTTGGCATTCCACCGATGGATATTCTGCAACTGCGCCTGACGCGAGTCGCGGCGGCGGCCATTGCCGGCGCGGCATTGGGCCTGGCCGGCGTATTGTTGCAGGGGCTGCTGCGTAACCCGTTGGCCGATCCGTTTATTCTTGGCATTTCCAGCGGCTCAACGGTGGGCGTCATGGTATGGATTGTTTTTGGGCAGGCGATAATTCAGTCGTTCACCGCCGGTGCGCCGGGATGGCTGGACGAACTGTTTGCCAATGGTCAGACCATTCCCGCCCTGGTTGGTGCCCTGGCCGCAACGTGGCTGGTTTTCCTGTTGGGGCGGCGGCGCAGCGGCATACTTGATCCCATGACCCTGATACTCTCCGGCGTGGTCATCAGCACCATCGGCGGAGCCTTGGTGATGCTGCTGAACAATCTCGTGCCTTACGGAGCCAGGGCCGATATTCTCAATTATATGTTCGGCTACATCAGCGAGGGCACGGGGCATACGCTGCTCTGGGTGGCATTTTTGACTTTTTTGGCGGCGTGGGCCGGAGCGCTGATGCTCGGCGGAGCCATGAACATCGCGTCGCTTTCAGATGCCGAGGCCCATAGTCTGGGAATTAATTTAGGTTCCCTGCGACTGTCGAGCTTTGCTCTGGCGGCTCTGGCCACGGCGGCTTCCATCACCGTGGCCGGGCCGATCGGCTTTGTCGGCTTGATCTGCCCGCACGTGTGTCGGGGAATATTCGGACCGGATCATCGCCAGTTATTGATTACCAGCCCTCTGCTGGCGGCGGTATTTCTGATGCTGGCGGATACGTTTGTCCGCAGCACCGGGGCGTGGTTCAATGGGGAATTGCCGGTGGGCGTTATCACGGCTTTGTGCGGCGGCCCATTTTTTCTGTATCTGTTGACCCGCAGGCGTACCTGGATGTGAGGACGTGGATTATGAGCATCATCAATCCTGACACTCCGTCCGCCGTATTGCCTGACGCTTCCGGGTTGCAGGCGCAAGGCGTGAGCTTTCACTACGGAGCTGATCGACCGGCGGTAAACAATGTTTCAGCTCGGTTTTCCGCCGGCGAATTAACCATGATTGTCGGGCCTAATGGATCCGGGAAGTCCACATTACTTCAATTGCTTTTGGGCCATCTGGTTCCAGCGGCGGGACACGTTGCGATCAATGGCCGACATGTAACGCAGCTACATGCCTTGGAACGAGCGGCCCTGATTTCTTATGTGCCACAATCGCCGCACGTAAGCTTTGCGTACAGTGTTCATCAGATCGTGGCCATGGGCCGCTGGGCGTCTCGGCAGTGCCGCGCATCGGCCATGGCGATTTGCGCAAATGTTGGAGGTTCCTCACAATCGTCGACCGCGGGCGTATCACCTGATCAACTCGATAACGACCTGATCCGGCGGACAATGTGGGATTTGGACATTCACGCCTTGGCCGATCGCACGTATGATGAACTTTCCACCGGTGAGCGCCAGCGCGTGGCTCTGGCGCGAGCCATCGTACAGGACGCCCCCATTATGCTTCTGGACGAACCCACAGCGGCGTTGGATATCTGGCATCAACTGGAACTGCTGGATCATCTGAAACTTCTGACCCGACAAAAACAGAAAACCGTGATCTGGGTCACGCATGATTTGAATCATGCTCGAACCAATGCTGATCGTGTTCTGGTCATGCACGCGGGCCAGGCCGCCGCCCAGGGCAAACCTCCGGCGGTGCTGACGCCGGAAATCCTGGAGCCTATTTATCGCGTGCGGGTGGAAATAAAAAATGATATGCTCTGGTTTTCCCGCTCCAATCGCGTCTCCTGATGTTTATCCATGAAAACCCAACTGCGGTCCTGCCTTCCATTTTCTGCTTTCACGCGGTGGTCGAGAACCTTCGGCACGGGCGTGAGCATCAAGGCACACGCCGTGAAATAGCGGCTTCATTTTGTCACTTAAGATAACCTTAATTTCAGGCTTCACAATTAAAGGAAAATGGGCTATCCTTCAATTTGTATGCTTGAAATTAAAACTTGGCTGATAGGCGTTTTTCTATGAAACGTGGATTAACCGGCTCTTACACATCACTTTCCTCGGCAGCAGGGGAGCACGCCCATGCTTTTATTCCCAAGCCGTTATCAGATTTCCCGATCCACGGCGGCGGCAATTTTTTTCAGTGAAACCATCAGCGACTTCAATCCCTGCGGTGTTATGGATTGAGCCCCGTCGGTCAGGGCATGTTCCGGGTCGCTGTGACATTCAATAATTAAACCGTCCGCGCCGCAGGCCACGGCGGCCCGGCACATATCCGGCACAAGATGGGCGTGGCCTGTACCCTGGGACGGATCAACAATAATCGGCAAATGACTGAGGCGATGGACTTCCGGCACAATCGCCAGCGGCAGGGTATTGCGGCAATAGGATTCAAACGTGCGGATGCCGCGTTCACACAGTATCACATTACTGTTACCGCGCGACATGACATATTCCGCCGCCAGCATGAATTCTTCCAGCGTGGCGCTTAGGCCGCGCTTTAGCAGCACGGGCTTTTTCTGCTCCCCCACCGCCCAGAGCAAATTATAATTCTGCATGTTTCGCGCACCGACCTGAAACACATCGGCATATTTTGCCACCAGCGGAACCTGCTCAATGGACATGACTTCCGTCACCACCGCCAGCCCGGTCTGCGCCCGCGCCTCGGCGAGAATTTCCAGGCCCTTTTCACCCAGCCCCTGGAACGCATAAGGACTGGTGCGGGGTTTGAACGCCCCGCCGCGCAAGGCCGTCGCACCCGCTTCTTTTACCGCATGGGCAACTTCCAGCAATTTAACGCGATCCTCCACCGAGCATGGCCCGGCGATCATCGCAATTTTTTTCCCGCCCGCGCTGGAACCAAGTGTCCCGCCCAGCGCAACCACGGAACGGTCCTTTTTCACTTCACGGGACGCCATCTTATAAGGAGCCAGAACCGGCATGACTTTCTCCACACCCGCAACGTTTTCCAGCCGGTCGGGATCCATTTTTCGTTCATCGCCGATGCAGGCCACCACGGTGCGCTCCGTGCCGACGATGACATGCTCACGAAGTCCCATTTCCCGAATCAATGCCGTTACGTGATCCACCTGCGTCTGATCCGCGCCCTGTTGCATTACCACGATCATTTTTCAACTCCACCTGCGACGCGATCCGAGCCGCGTCATTCAAAAATCCATTGTCATCCGCCGACACCATAGCTTCGCGCCGGGACATATCCATATCTGATTCAGCGCCGCCAAAGACACTCCGGCAACCCCGTGAGTTCACCGCGGATACCCGCTGATAAAGCCAGTGCATGATGCGCCAGAATAAGCGCGTGGCTCACTTCTTGTCGCAAACGTCGATTCATTTCAAACTCCTTTCGCCAATAAAAAAACCCGCTTGTGGCGGGCTTCAGGTTTAACTCTACTGTTATGGTAAAAGATCACTCAGCCCGCCGTCATTCGCCGGTATAAAAATAAAACCAGAACCGATAACTTTGATCGGAATGTTTCTGGCCGCAAGCTGGTGCAACATTATTCATAACAACACTATTAACCAAGTCACACGAAAAGTCAAATCAATTTGCTACTTCTGGGTTATCGATGGCCGATACAGGCTGGTGCTGAATGCCTTTTTGTATTCCGTCCAGGTGGAATCTTCGGTCGGAGCGGCGACGGCATCGAGTGCCATCTGGGTTTTCGCATCCAGATTGTCGATAAGATTGACCAGAATCGCTTCGGGAGTTTTGGGAAGTACCGCCGCTCCGAACTCGGGCAAACCATGATGGGACAGAATGATATGCTGCAGCACCATCAGCATGTCCGGGCGAAACGCGTGCCCCCGCTTTTCAGAAATTTCGGCGGCGCGCTGACTGATCCAGAGCGTGCCAAGGGCAATGTGGCCGACGAGTTTGCCCGTATCGGTATAGTCAAACATGAAATCGTAGGAGAGTTCCGCGGTCTTGCCGATATCATGGAGAAACAGCCCGGCCAGAATCAGATCCTGATCAATATCCGGGTAGCGCGGGCAGATGACCACCGCGAGTTCCAGAAGGCTTAGCGTATGCTCCAGCAATCCGCCCAGCCAGGCGTGGTGCATGGATTGCGCGGCCGGGGCAAGGCTGAACCGCGTCATGAATTCCTTGTCATTGAGAAATGATTCCACCAGCGCGGCGAGATCTTTGTCCTTGATACCGGCGAGAATTTCCTTGAGCCTGCTGACCATGGCCGGAATATTTTTCTGCGTCTTTTTTATGAAGTGACCGAGTTCCAGCTTGGTCGTATCGGTAATCGGTGCCAGGCCTTCCGCCACCAACTGCAGATGCCCCTGATAACTTTCCACGCGTCCGCGGACATGAACAAAGCCCTTGGCCGGAAGTTTATCATATACATCTTTGGTAATATTCCACATGCGGCAATGAACTTCGCCTGTGGCGTCGGCGCAGGTGGCTTTGAGGTAAAGCTTATTGCTGACCGTATTTCCCATTTGTTTGCCGGAGATCAGAAAAGGCTGATCAATGACATCCCCCTCACGCATTTGTGCAACACCGATTCTCGCCATGTTAAATACATCTCCTGCAGAACAATTCTCGCAACACAGCAAGAAGGTGATCGATAGTGGGCGATACAGGATTCGAACCTGTGACCTCATGCGTGTCATGCATGCGCTCTAACCAACTGAGCTAATCGCCCAAGCGACATACCATTATCCTACAAAGCCTCGGCGGATGTGTCCAGAACGCATTTAGATAAAGGCTCCTGAGGGTGCGTGACACTTTACGCGGGTATGGCTGTAATGCCCCGCAAACACAATACCCTCGGAGCACCGTCATGATAATGCGGTGCCGTTGGTGTACGCTCGGGGCGGATGACCGCCATACGCGGGTGCGGCGATGCAACGTTCACCACCACCACTGCGTTTGACGGCCACGGGATTCATCCCATGGCCGCAGTGGACGTGGGAACCGTAAAACCACGCCGTAACGGCGGCTCGTGTTGGGGGGGGAAAGCGGTACCGGGTACTCCCACGGTGCGTTGGGAACGGACTGTTGCGGTATGCGTAACCCGCGTAAAGTGTCACACACCCGGCTCCTGATCGCAAGGGTACGCAATTCCCATCCGCAGGCCTGTATTTTTGCGCCGTTCACGTTAAACTCTGGTGATGAAGACCAAACCGATTGTGAATCGTTACGCAAAATCCAGGGCTTTGTTTATCAAAGCGCGCGATGTTATGCCCGGCGGCGTTTCCTCACCGGTAAGATCATTTAAGAGCGTCGGGCGCGATCCGCTGTTTATCCACTCCGGCGATGGTGCCACGATTCTGGATGTCGATGGCAATTCGTATATCGACTACGTGATGAGTTACGGACCGTTGATTTTAGGACATTCGCATCCGGCCGTGCAGGCCGCCGTGGCAAAGCAGATCAGCCATGGCACCAGTTTTGGTTGCTGCAGCGCATCGGAAGTGGAATTGGCGGCCATGATCCGCCAAGCCATGCCCGCGGTTGAAATGATACGCTTTGTCAGCAGCGGCACCGAGGCGGTCATGAGCGCCCTGCGGCTGGCGCGGGGGTTTACAGGCCGAGAACTGATTGTAAAAATGGCCGGCGGATATCACGGCCATGTCGACGCGCTGCTTGTGCAGGCGGGCAGCGGAGCCACGACGCATGGCCACCCCAGCAGCCCCGGCATTCCAGAAAATGTCACCGCCAACACACTTGTCATTCCGTTTAATGATCTTTCCGCCGCGCAAGAGGTTTTTGCAAAGTACGGCCCGCAAATTGCCGCACTGATAACCGAACCGGTCATGGGCAACATCGGCGTGGTATTGCCGGACCCGGGGTATCTTGAGGGGTTGCGGAAACTCTGCGACGAGGCGGGGACGCTATTGATCTTCGATGAGGTCATGACAGGATTCCGTGTTCATCCGTCGGGGGGCCAGGGAATGCTGGGTATCAAGCCGGATTTGTGCTGTCTGGGCAAAATCATCGGCGGGGGACTGCCCGTGGGAGCTTACGGCGGGCGGCGGGATATCATGCATCTGGTTTCGCCGGCCGGACCGGTATATCAGGCGGGAACGCTTTCAGGCAATCCCCTGACCATCCAGGCTGGTATCGCCACATTGCGGCTTTTGCGGGATGAACAGCAATACCAGCACCTGGAGGCATTGGGGAAACAGTTGGAAGATGGCTTGCGCAAATGTGCCGGGGCCGCACGATGCGCAATTTCCGTACAACGCTGCGGCAGCATGATTACCCCATTCTTCTCGCCCGGCGGCGCGATGGTGCGGAATTATGCCGATGCATTACGCGCCGATCAGGCAGCCTTCACAAAATTCTTCCAGGTAATGCTGGATGGGGGTGTTTTAATTCCACCTTCGCAATTTGAGGCTTGGTTTATCAGCGCAGCGCACAGTCCAGAAGATATTGACAAGACCCTTGAGCTTGCGGAAAAAGCGCTGCGGGCAGCCATCTCTGTCTGATACCCGCACTTTGGTACAGCTTACATATTTTACAGGTTCCGATGAATTTCCATTATGCTAGTGCTCTGTCACGCCTAAATATTAGGATTGACGGAGGGCCAGGGGGTTGTGGGCGCGAAGGGAGGAGGAAAGTGTATGGGAACATACATTGACGA
>JAJYGE010000537.1 GCA_021785155.1 Planctomycetota bacterium | reverse complement strand
CCGCAACATGATGCTGCGAATACCCTGCCAGATCGTCAAGACGGGGCGACGCATCATTTACCGGATCATGTCATGGAATCCGTGGACCTCAAGCCTCTTGCGATTGGCCGAGGCGACGTACTACCCGATGCGTTGTTAGCACGGTGAACGATGATGTCGGGGTAAGGACGCCCCGATCCGCCGCAGCGCCAAGACCAGAAAGAAAACAAAACATGGAGTAAACAAAACCCGAAACAAATCACGATGTGGCCCAACCCTGGACCGCAATGGGGAGACTGCGTAAAAAAAAATACGCAAAAATTATCGGGTTGCGTTCGGGGTATTCGCTTGTTTAAGGACTAGCCAACGGTATACAGGCGGAGTTCAAACGCACCGGAACGCCGAACGTGTTTCTCTGGTATGCTCTTCTACGCGCTGGCGACAGAAGCCACCATCAGTACATTCGCAAATGGCGTACCTTGGCTCATGGGGACACTTTTAACAGTCAAGCCCAGTGACTCCAATACATGTGTCCATTGATCCAAAGTGCGGCAGTACAGCCGCTCCAGCCGATGGCCACGCGCCGTAGCGGCCATAAAATCAACCCAGTTGCTGATGCGAAACGGCCAACCAGCCGCGGCATTTCCGACGCGCAACAACAGAGTGCCATCCGCGGTCAGGGCCGCTCGCACCCGGCGCAATACATCGTCTTGCGCCGAAAAATCCATGTAATGCAGCACGTCTAAAATGACCACCAGATTGGCGCTTCCAAAGTCCGCGGTGCGAATGTCTCCCTCTTCCACGACCACGCCATGGCCCGTAATTACTTCAGCCCGCCGCACATCCCGGGGCATAAGTTCAATACCACGAAAGGTCGTACCCGTCGGCGCAATTGGCCAATCCCGTGGCCAGTTACGGGCAGAATACATTGCATTTGCGGCACGCAGCCACGCCGCCAGCAAGCCCTGCCCGCAACCCAGATCAAGAATCCGTGCTTGCGCCGGAATTAAGCCATGCTCCAATAATCCGGTAAACACCGGATCACCCCCTAACTTTCCCCGCGCAAAGTGCCAGGCAAAACGCCCCGCCGCCCGATACGGCTCCGCAGCGGTTAAAATCATTTCCGCCTTCCACCGCGCTATTTCTTTTAACGGATCCATCACGCACCCCATTGTATCGGCTTGAACCGTAATTGATAATCGGGCCTTACCGTCCGGGACTGGTGTCGGTGCGTGGCGCATGACGTGGATTGGCAAGCGCCATTCGGGCGCAGGGGAGCGGCATTCTTTCCGACAGTTACAAGCCACCGCATTGCGATGCGGGTGCCGGATGACGCAAGAATTGCGTTGTGCGTGCTATCGACATTGTGGTGTTATTCGGCACCGTCCACGGCGTGCCAGGACGGTGGTTAATGCCCGAATGTCGACACTATTAGCGCAACATGTCACAGGCCCGATTGGTGTTACGGACCAGGCTGAGCATAACTGGCAGATCTTTTCAGACCACCAGTGCGGCCTCAATGGCCAGTCCAGGACCGAAAGCCAGCATCACACAGGGTAGCGCGGCTTGTTGCCGGCGCAGGCAATCCAGGATAAAAAGAATGGTCGGTGATGACATATTGCCGTATTGCTCCAATACCTTACGGGAAACAGCCAGCGCTGATGGTGGAAGATTCAAGCAGTTGCCGACCGCATCAAGAATTCCCGGGCCACCGGGGTGGACCGCCCATGAACCAACATCCGCAAGTGTCAGGCGTTGCGATAAGAGCCATGGTTCAAGCCAGGACTTGAGATTTTCCGCAATCAGCGTCGGCACGCGGCGCGACAGCGTCATGCGAAATCCATGATTGCCGATTCGCCATGTCATATCCGCCCGGGATTCCGGCAGCAGGTATGAGCCGGTGGCCTGACAGGTCCAGGATTCATAAGCCTGTGACACCCTACCGACGACGGCAGCGGAACCGTCGGCAAACAAGGCGTTGGGCAGCACATTGTCCGTATCCCATCCCCGCTGAAAATGCAGGCTGCACAATTCTGTGGCACATAATAAAATTGTAGCGTCGGCTTGCGCGTTGGCAATCGCCAAAGCCACCTGTAGGCCATTAAGTGCCGCGTGGCATCCCATAAATCCGATATTGGTGCGGCTGACGGAACGCGATAAGCGCAAAGCTTCAATTATTTCCCGATCCAACCCCGGCGAAAAAAAGCCCGTGCATGAAACGGTTATCAAATGAGTAATGGCTGCGGCTTGAATACCGGCATTCTCCAAAGCGCTTTGCGAAGCGCGAATCGCCAGGGGAATTGACTCCGTGGCATAACGCTCCATGCGCTGCAACGTGCCCGGCCCACCGCAAGTATCGGCCAGATCATAAAAAGGTGTCGCGCCATTTTCCTGATCCAGCAGCACTGTATGGCGGCGTTGGATGGTGGATTTGCGATAAATCGTTGCCAGCAGTCGGGACTGCTTTCCCGTCAGGCCATGTTGTGCAATGGCACAGGCCCGATCCTGACTTATGCCATGGATTGGAAGTCCGATCCCCATGCCGTCAATGTGCAAACCCATCTGAACTCCAAGGTTAGATATTAATAAAAGGTTTATTGATTTTCCACAGGAACGGCACCGCCAGCGCTGGTGATAACCGCAGCGCCCGTATCGCCATACGCAGTAACCCCTGATGCCGCAGCAGCATCGTTACGGCCCGGCATGTTCGTTGACGCGCCACGACCAAATCATGATGTCGCCGTTGCCACTGTTCCTCCAAATCCGGTCGCCACACATCCGGCACCTGATCCACCAGCGATAATACACCAAGTCCACTGGCCAAGGCCCAGGCCATCCCCTCACCGGAAAATGGCTCGACATATCCCGCCGCATCACCGATGACAAACAATCGCGGAGCGGCAATTATCTTGCGGCGACATGTCAACGCCGGCGCGCCATACCAACGGCATTTATCCAGTCCGAGCGGCACCGGCATTCCCGCTTCACACATTATTTCCTCCACGGCATGGCCGGGGCCGGAAGCATCTCGTACCGCATTTACACCCAGTGCCGCCGCAATATGCAATTGTCCAGCTTCCACTATGACCAGCCCCACATACCCATGTTTGCCGCAAGCCATGTAAATAATTCCCGGCGCAAAGGCATCTCCGGCATGTTCCAGTGTGGCCGCCACGCCGATGCGTGAATTTGAGGCAATTTCCAGTCGGCTGGTTTCCCGCATCAGTCGCCCTCCCAACCCGTCAGCCGCAAGAACAACTTTCGCCCGCAATACAGCCGGAATTCCACTCGTTAATACATCCACGGTGCGGTGAAGAGGAAACGCCTGCGTTTGCTGAGCCGCGGTCTGCGGCATAAAACAGGCCCCCGCCCGCTGGGCATGGCCAATCAACGCGACATCCAGAATTTCGCGTGATATCGCCAAACCCGGCGGCGTATGAAGCATGGCTCGGGTTCCGGCACACGCCAATTGGAAACGATCCACCGGAACCGCGCCCAGCAATCGCACATTCAATCCTGTCTGATCCAGCAGGTCCACCGCCGCCTTATTGAGGCAGCAACCGCAAGCTTTACCGCGCGGAAAGCGGGCTTTGTCGATTAACAACACACTTTTCCCCTGTCGTGCGGCTCCATACGCCGCCATGGCTCCAGCCACGCCAGATCCCACAATCAGAACATCCCAAAGGCGATCCATATTATTGGCAACCGCACTGCAAATCATTTCCGGCTCCACATCATGACGAACCGGAATGGAAATTGTGGTTCCACACGTACAGCGTCAAGTCCCGCCCGCACGGCGATATCCGCCGCTTCCCGCATGGTATAGGCGGCGCGCACCGATCTTATGCCATCCACACGCACCACCCGTGAACGTAATATCGTCCCCGCCGACAGCGCCAGAACCCAGCCGAACGCACTGCGGCGCAGGTCATTGATAATCAGCCGCTGCTGCGCATTGGCGGCTAATTTCTTAAGGAATTCCACCGCTTGACCGGAATCCAGATGGTGCATGAACAAGGAACTGACAACAACATCATAGGACTTCCCGATGTCGTCGGTCAGCACATCGCACTGAAAAAATCGAATGGGCGCAAAATGTCTGGCGGCGTTATCGCGAGCATGATTGACAGCAGTTACGCTTTTATCGCAGGCTTCAATCTCAATTGCCACATTGTTGCTTTTGGCGCGGTGCCATAAGCCAATGGGAATGTCCCCCGCGCCCGTGGCGACATCCAGAATCCGCAGGGGGCGATCTAGCGGAAGCAATGGTTCAATCTGACGCCACACAATACCCACACTGTCGCTCCAATAATTGATGGTTTGCAGTCCCGCCAGCGCCCGATGGTGACTTTCCAGAGGAATATCCGGAGCATCCATAAGTTCCGGAACGCGACGCTGTTTCATAAGGCCTCACGATTCATCATTTTCGTTTCTAACTATTCATTTTCAATGGCCGGGGTTATCCTCGAAAGATCCTTTCCGGCAACGCGTGGGAAGCTGTTCCACGACACCAACCCCGCAGGTATTCTACGCCGGTGGAGCGAAAATTTCTTCAGGCATTTGTCCTACCTGTGGAATTGCTCACCTGACCCATTAACCAAGCCATGTTTCCGATGTGAAAGCACACCATGGCATCAAGATGCGGTTTAATGAGAATCGAATCCACGGTGCTATTTCATACACGCTGACCGCCGGGAAAATGTCCGCTTCGCAAAGCGTCACACTGCACCGAGGCTTGCGGGTTCCGAAACAGCCGAAAACCCGATGAGTTGAATGCCGCGCTTCTCGATGGCAAGCCGGTTCTGCGGATCACAAAGCGTCTGAACTTCCAGCAATCGCTCGGCACAATAGGTGGAATCCAGGGCGGCGTCAAATCCGGGGTGACAGCTTAATTCAGTGATGCCGGGCGTCAGGCTATCCAGCAATCGCAGCAGGTTGGCGGAGGTGATGTTTTCCGGCATTGACCGCAGATTCTCGTCCTGCCCGAAGAAAGCGCCCCAGAACCGCACTGTTTGACTGTCGCCCCGCAGAACAACCCCCATTTCCCGCGCCAGCGCACGCATCAGGATTTTCACACTTTCCCGCTGATGCACATGCTGATGCGAATCCAGATGGGTGGGATTACGGCCAGTTAGCTTTCTAAACGCATCAAGCTGCCGGTTTATTTCATCCCGCACGGCGGCAGAATTATCCAATGGCACCACACATCGCGTTTGAACCCACTGACATTCGCGCAACTCCCATTCACCAAGATCAATGTGCAATCCCAAACTCAGTGCCGAATCTTCGGATGCATATTCCACCGCATCCGTTGCCGCCACGGCACGCACCATCAGACTGGCGCTGGTCAACACGCCATGTTGACGGCATCGAATAATGCCGCGATTGGTTTCGGCACTTAAGCCAAAATCATCGGCATTGACGATTAACTGTTTTTGTGCCACAGGATTGGGGGCCGCGAGGACAGACTTCAACATCCTATCTGATCCATAATATCCCCTAACACCTTTTCAGCCGCAAAATATTCCTCGGCGATTTCCCGCGCCGCCCGGCAATGGCCGACATAATCCGATTCAATCGCATCAACGGCGTTTAGAATATCATCCATCGTCTGAAATGAAAACAAACCACGCCCGATGGGCAGGTGATGGCTGAATCCGGTTTCCTGATTCATCACCGGGCGTCCCGCCGCCAGATAACAGGCACTGCGATCACTGAACCAGCCGCTTCTGAGCCGAATGTTCTGATCCTTGGCCACGGAAAATTCTCCGCGTGATTGCCGGATATATTGGTTGTAACGCCGCATATCCCTTGAAATATGAACCGGATCAGCCACTTGCCATTTATTCCATTTCAATAATGCCGCAGTCTCGGCGTCCACGCCGGTCGCCAGCTCGAACGCCGCATCTCGCCGTTGGGGTAAATCAATAAATTTAAGAAATTCACGATCCTTGGACCAGTAAAATGCCTCCCCTTGGAAAATAATATCCCGTCCGGTATTTTTCCAGGTTGCGATGGTATTGAAAGCCGCATCGGCTTGTGGCGGCAACGGTTCCCACAAGTCCAGGAGCACCGGCTGACGCGTGGGTCGCCAATGGTATCGCACTGTCGGCAAGCGGCAATCCGGGCAACCGAGATTTTCGCCGTAGGTAAAATGATGCGTAAACATATCCAGGGCGGCAATCGTGTCTTGACGGCCCTGGGCAATTTGAATTTGTGAAACCACTGGATCCGTTTCCAGATAGACCCGCACCGGGCAGTGCAGATGCTCTTCCCGCAATTCCTGCGCCCCGGTAACATTGATCATCACGTCGGCGGTCCGGTAGAGTTCCGCGATCTGAGTTTCGTTCATGCCATAGCATTTTCCTCCCTCGTAATGTCCGCGAAACGCCCAACGATCCGCCAGACCGTGCATTTCAAGAATCGGAGCAACCGCCTTGATATTCGGAGCGGCATCCGGGGAACTGTCACGCAAATCCGGATTGTAAATCCAACGCGCTGAATCCTCGATGTAGTATGGATCGAATCCAAGTTTGCGCAAGCCCAGCATAAAATGCAGAAATTGATACGTCACGCCCGCCAATGGATACCAGAACAGAATTCCAAAAACGATGATTTTAGTTTTGGATTTATCAGGCAAGGCCAATCTCCTTTTCGCGCAAGGGGCGAATCACCCGCGCCGGATTGCCTGCGGCGACGCAATGCGCCGGAATATCCTGATCCACCACGGAACGCGCACCAATGATGCTGCCCTCGCCGATGTGAACACCCGGCAAGATACAACAGTCAAAGCCAATCCAGACATTATTTCCAATGGCCACCGGCCGAAGCTCCACGGGCGCGAATACATCCCGATTCCGCGTCGTGGCAAATTCCTTCAGTAATCGCCGCCGACTCAGTGCATCATACGGTGCCCGAAAATTATCCATGATGACAACATTCCAGGATACCAGACAATGCGTTCCGATTGTCACACGCTGATCGCAAATCAGCCACAATCCGTTAAGCAATGTAAATGCCCCGGCCTGAAACACCGCATTGGGACCCATATCAAACATGCAGCCGGTAAAGATCGAACTGTTTTCCCCCAGCACGCAGCCCTGTTCCCGTCGGCTGCGATAGAGATGAAAGCTGTAGGAGGTCTGAACATAAGCGCCGTCTCCGATTTGAACGTTGTCAGGAATATTGCCCGGGTGCCAATCCCCTTGAATCGTGCGGCCTGTCATAACGCCTCCACCACCCGCGCGGGATTTCCGGAGACCCGAGCCCCCGCGGCCACATCGCGCGTTACGACGCTGCCGGGGCCGATCCAGGCGCCTTTACCAATATGCACCCCCTTAAAAATGGTCGAATTGGGACCGATCCAGACGTCATCATCAATGACCACTTTCACACACTGCACCTCGGGGCGGGACATTCCGCCGCCCGCCGGGGAACAGGCCATCGCATCGACAATGCGCTGGGCCGCGGCAATGGGATGAAAATCGCTGTCCGCGATCACCGTGTTCCATCCGATCAGAACCCAATTGCCGATGGAAATCGCCAAATCGCACATCAGCACAGCGCTTGTAAAACAGCAATAATTACCGATACGGATTCGTCCTTCCGGACCGACGGAAAACTGCACCCAGTCCATCGTGGCATTATCACCAATAATCAGAGCGTCTGGTGCCTGCCCGCGAAACCGACGAAACGCCGCGCTACCGTTAATGCGGGTGTTCTCACCAACCTGCGCGCCCAGCGGTAATGCCCCCCCATCCCAAACCGGCGTGCATCCTTCAGGAACCGTACTCATGATACTTCTGCTCCCTGCCGGTGCGGTTGGGCCTGCAATTCATATAAATGGCGATACAGGCCACCCAGTTGCAGAAGTTGCTCATGCGAGCCGGTCTGCATTAATTCTCCGCCTTGCAAAACAATAATTTGATCCACATGCCGCACGGTATGCAGATGGTGCGCGATGATAATGGTGGTTCGACCCGCCATCAGGCGTTTAAGCGTAATAAGCAGATCGGCTTCGGTTTGCGCATCCAGACCGGTGGTTGGTTCATCCAATACAATAATCCGCGCATCTTTCAGAAACGCCCTGGCCAAAGACAACCGCTGCCGCTGTCCGCCGGAAAGCATCACGCCGCGTTCTCCTATCGGCGTATCAAAACCCCTGGGCAGCGCCTGGATAAAATCCCAGGCTCCAGCAGCGCGGGCGGCGGCATGGACTTCTTCCACTGTGGCGTTGGGACGGGAATACGCGATGTTTTCCAGAATGCTGACATCGAAAAGAACCGGCTCCTGGGGCACCATCGCAATTTGCCGCCGCAAGGACTCCAACGTGATGTCCCGTAAATCACAGCCATCAAGCAATATCCGCCCCTGCAAGGGATCATAAAATCGCAGAATTAGACCCGCCAGAGTCGTTTTTCCCGCGCCCGACGGTCCCACCATCGCCACGGACGAACCAGCCGCGATGGTCAGCCGTATATCATGTAACACTTTTTGATCCGGGCGGTAACCGAAGCTGACATGGTCAAATTCAATTTTCCCGGCCACCGGGCCTTTAATCGCCACCGCCGTGGGTGAATCGCGGATCACCGATTTTTTGTCCAGAATTTCAAATACGCGATGTGCGCCGGCCACCGATCCCTGAATTGACGATGCCGTGTATGACAGTGTTTCCAACGGTTTAAACAATAACGCCGTATACCCGACCATCAGCACAATATCGCCAGGCGACAATTCACCGGCGATAACACGCCGTGCGGTCATCCATATCACCGCCGCGGTGCCGCAGGCGAACAAAACCGCAACGCCGCTCTGGCTGGCGGTTTGCAGAACGGTAAGCCGCAGATTGGCTTTGAGACTTTCACGCGCCTGGTCGGAAAAACGTGTTGATTCGTGAGCCTCGCGACCGAACGCCTGCACCGCACGGATTCCCCCGAGAGTCTGCTCCACACGGGTACTCACGCGGCTTTCATTTTCATGTACGCGGGTAGATAGCTCGGTGGTTGGCTTTTCCAGCCGACGAACCAGCAGCAGCAGCAGGCAACCTATAATCAGCGCTACCACGGCAATACTCCAATCCTGCCCCACCATCACCACGGCAATACCGGCCAGCGTGACAAGCGAAGAAATTCCGGGCACCAGCCCCTCATTAAAAAGTGATTGCACAGAATAGGTATCCCAGGTGATGCGGTACAGAGAATCGCCCACTGTGGTGGCATCATGAAAACTCAACGGCAGTCGCTGAATATGCTCAAAAACCCGGCAGCGCAATTTGAACACCATACGCAGCCCTGATGAAATCAGCAACCATGTACTTACCACGCTAATGGCCGCACTTCCCAGACTGATCAGTAATAGCGCCAAACACAACAATCCGATCAGCGCCAGTTTACTGTTGCCAATCGGGATCAGATGGGACACGAATCCCTGCGCTGAAATAAGAAACGCCGGCGGTGCTGATTTTGTGGCTACGACGTTCATAATGAATTTCAGAGGCCACGGCTGCAAAAGCGCCAGTACTGATCCGGAAAGCATAAGCGCCATGCCAACACCGGCAATTCGCACTTCCCCGCCCATGCAAAGTGCCAGCAGTCGCGCCGCGGTCCGAAATGCGCCGGGCCGGGCCTCGCGGGCGGTTTTCTCTGGCACGCTCATCGCTCATTCCTGACTTCACATTCACCCGGATGCCCATGGCGGATGTATTTAAATATCACCGCCAACGCCGCTCCGGCGTCCATCGACACACGCAAGGCCAAAGCTCCCGCAACGATCAACATGGGAATGGCACCGGGCCAACTGCGGGCACCGAGGTCAAAAAGGCCCAAAGCCCCCAGCGTGATGAGGATGACCAGAATCACCCGCGGAAAGGTCGGCCACGTCCGCAAACGCACCAATTGCCGTCCACTGCCGTGCTCTTCAACGACCATCCGCACTCGCAATCCGCCGAAGGTACCGCTGCGGCACGCCATATCCCACGAGTCAAAATCTCCACCACGCTGTACGCATAAACCCTCATGTTTTAGAAACGCCTCCAAATCGGTCAGACGATCTTCCGTGCCGCGCCAGGTTTCACTCCAGAGGACAAATTCCCGCGGCACCGGTATATCCAATCCGCTGGGAAACCGCATCCGCCACGGCGACAAGCCCCGTGACAGCCGGCCGCGTAAACGCGCCACCGGCTGAATGAGATAACACCACATCGTCAACAGGCGTAATTTCAGAACCGCACCGCCGGTACGCGGTATTTCATCGAACCGGCAGTAAAACGCGCCGATGATCGCCTGTGTTACCGTGGCCGCCAGAGCCGCCACCAGCATCAGCCCCAGCACCACCGGATGCCAGTAGAAACCCACCATGAACATAACGCTTAGCACCAGCACCCCCAGGTACCATTCCGGCGTCATGGCCAAGGACATCAGAATTCCCGGCGATCCGTGATAAACACTTTGAAATAATGCTCCACCCCATGAGCCATGATATATTCGGCGTCGGCCCCAGTTGAGAAACTGCCACAAACCGCGACCATAGAGCCGCCCATGCCATGCGATATGACCGAAGGCATTATATTTCTCGGGCCATTTACGTTCGAGCATGGCTTCGGCTTTACCGTAATTAAGCTGTTGCCGCCAGTAAGCCCGCAGCGAATTTCTGCGCTTATGCCACACCACCGCCGCCGGACTAAAGCCCAGTCGCCAACCCCGCGACTGCAAGCGCCAGCATGCGTCAACATCATCACCCGCGATGCGGAACTGTGCGTCGAACCCGCCTGCCGCGCGCAATGATCGCGTTAGAAAGGCCATATTACAACCCGGAATATGCTCGGCCTCAGTGTCGCTTAAAAGAACATGAATCGGACCGCCGGGAGAATGGGCCACGGCGTCCGCAATATCTGCATCACCGGGCGGCGCTATATTCGGGCCACCCACGCCGGCAAATTTTCCGCACCGGAATGTCTCCACCAGAAAATGCAGCCAATAGGGTGTCGGACACGCATCATCATCCAGATACGCGATGATTTCCCCTGTCGCCGCCGCCAACCCCACGTTCCGGGCGTTACTTAATCCCTTATTCTCGGATCGAATCAGTTTAACCGGAAATTCCCGCACGATTTCCGGCAATGAATCGGTGGATCCATCATCCACGACAATGACTTCATAATCCGGATAGCTGAGCCGTGATAGGCCTTCCAGACAAAAGCGGATGGTCCGTGAACCGTTGTAACTGCAAACCACCACCGACACTTTGGGCCATTTTGCATCGGCGCTGAAGGGAGTGTTTGCAAACGCGATCGAGGCCGCCGCCAACGCCGCTTTAGGCTGCCGATTGCGCGTGGTCAGTCCAAACTCCCAGCCTGTGATTTCACTTCCACCTCGATACCATTCATCCGTCCAGGCAAATAAAAAACTTCCCGCACAACCGCTTTTGAAAGCAGTCCGAATCTGCCAGCCCAGTGTCGCCGCCTGTACATATTCGCCCTTGGACAGGCTGTCCAGACCGATTTCCGCCAAAAGCAGCGGCTTGTCGCCGGCAATGTTATGCAGCCGGCTTATGTATTTACGCAGATTGTCTTTGGATTCCAGGTACACATTCATCGCCATGAAGTCCAGGAATGGCAGATACAGATATTCGGTCGTCGGATAATTGACATACGTGATCAGGGCACCGGGGTCCACTTCTTTGGCCACCCAGTAGAGATTTTTGAGGAACCGCTCGACTCGCCGAAAGCCGTACCAGCGTACAATTGGTGCGGGTATTTCATTGCCAATTGCAAAAGCCAGTAACGCCGGATGTCCCGCGCACGTTTGCACACCCTTGCGCACGCGTTGAATAATTGAGTCCCGCGTGCGCGGATGATCCAAAAACGCGGTGTGCTGTTCCCAAGGTAATCCGACCATCACATACAGCCCATACCGCTGCGCCACATCCAAAAGCCAGCGCGGCGGCACCGTATATACCCGCACCGCGTTCAGCCCATTCTCCGCCATCATGGCGAAGTCCCGCTCCACCTCCGCACGGGTGTGATACTCACAACCATCCGCCTCGGGCCGAAATGGGCCGTAGGTTACTCCCTTGATTAGAAACGGTTGTTCACCAAGGCACAGAAACTTTGCATGCACGGACAACCGCAATGCCGGATCGCCGGAATAAACAACCGGTGACGGCGTTACTTTTAAAGGAGATAAACTCATTGCTTGCGTCATTTTCCACCACTTTACCGCCGCTTTCATTGCGGTTTAACGATATACGGTACAAATATCAATTCCCCCGGAAGGTCCCGATTACCTGACTGGTCAGGCTGACCGAGCGGGCCGGCGAGCGGAAGCGACTGTCCGTTTTACCGGCGGCAATCGCGGCCTGAAGTTCTTTGATACGGCTCTGCGCGGCATCCATTTTTGGATACCGGACTTCCCGGAAGCCGGTCACAGATTCCGGCGTGGTAACAATGTCCAACCAGAGGTTATACAACCACGGCTCATGAAGTTCACATGTATCCACGAGGCGCATGTATGTATCACGGAAGGCCTTTTCACGGGCGTGCCAGGCGGGCATAAGCGTGCGCAGCCAGCGGCAGTGGCGCAACACGCGCATCTGCCAGTCATGGCCTTTGTGGTGAAAACGCACTTTGAAACCGGCGATGTCAAATTCCGGACGGTTCAAATGGACATATTTTATTTTGTCGCCATTGGCGGGATTGACGTTATACCGGCGGCGGTCGCGACGATATTTTTCAGGACTCGTGTACATCATTGCAACATACACTTCATCTTTAATCATCATCACTTTAGCCAAGTTCCAGATCACCGCGCGGGTCACGGCAAAATTCCGCGCCACGTTGTCCTGCTGATATGTTTTCACCACACGCGACGCATAACCGCGGGCATAGGGCAAAGCGCCCCATTGGATGGCGTCAAACAAGCGAATGACATAATCGCGCTTGGCGCAATCTTCCAACTGCGGCATCTGCACCAGCGATTCGCGGCACATGCGACGATATTCGTCGGCGTTGCGCTTGCCCCAGATGGAGCTGACCATCAGAATATTGGCCTTGCGTTCGATGGCCTGCTCCACCGTTTCCACCTCACGCGGGGCCGCAACACCAAAAAGATCAGGACGCAGCACAATTTTCCGGCCAATGTTAAACGCACGATAATTGCGTTCAAATTCGCGCCGCACGGCATGACGAATGGCCCACGTAATACTCTTGTAGGATACCGGAATAAAGCCAAGCTGATACGCCACACCCAACATCATGATATTGGCGTAAAGTTTGGAATCCAGCAGGCGTTCGCACAGATCGCCGACATTAAAGCTGAAAAACTGCCCCGGCTTGCACTGGATTTTAATCATTTCAGCCATCTGTTCCGGGGAAAAATCCTCCCGGCCCAGCAAGGTTAAAATAGTGGGCGTTTTACCGGTGTTAATTACCGCGTGCGTGTATTTTGGCGATGCGACGCGCAGATTATCCTTCGGGGAAATGGCCCGGGCAGCCTCCAGCGCATCGACACCGATAAGCAAATCCGCTTTGCCATAGGGGGTAATCGCGGAACCTTGCACGCTCTGGCGGGAAAACAGCAATTGGCTGAATACGCCGCCATTACGGATGGCCAGCCCCTTTTTATCCACAAATGCGATCTGATAACCTTCTTTATGGCCGGCGCGAACCAGAATTTCACCCGCCACACCTATGCCCATGCCACCCACGCCCGCAAGATAGCAGCGCCATTGTTCGCCCATTTTCATCATCGGAGGTTCCGGCATTCCGGTGAGATCGACAACTTCATCGGGCATGCGGGGCGGACGTTTGCGCGTGACAATAACCTGCTCAAAACTCGGGCAGGCATCAATGCGGGAACACGCCCTGTCATTCACACACGTGGTAAAGTCGGTTTGAATTTTCGGGCCGTAGTCGGTCTGCGAAACTTTCAGCGCCGGACAACCGGTTTGATTGGTACATTCCAGACAATATTCACAGACTTCATCGGTGATATTCATGTAGGCTTTGGAACGGATAAAGCCGTGTTCTTTTTTCTCCTGCACTTCCGCGCGGTGCTTACGACGATTGAAGGTAATGCCGCATTCTTTATCGGCGATGATGATCTTCACGCCGTCCTGGAGAATCACTGTCTCCAGCAATTCTTTATACTTATCCCGCTCGGCGGGGTTGACGCGAAATACACGGGCCTGCGGTTCATCCCGACCATCTTTGCCCTTGATGCGCAACGTGCCCGCGGCATCGGGAATCAGGGATCGGACGATGCGTTCAATATCATGCGCTAACGCCGTGGCACCGGTGATATCTTCATGAAGTGTCGGGTTGGGCTGATGACCCGTCATGGCCGTGGTGCCATTTTCCAGAATAATGTAGGTGATGTCCTGACCTTGATTGATGGAGTTGGCAATCGCCACCTGTCCGGAATGAAAAAAAGTGCCATCACCCATAAACACAATTTGTTTATTGGTGATAAACGGATCCACGCCTCCACCGGTAGCACCGCCAAGGCCCATGCCGCTGTAATTGTGCATCAGCGGCTTATTAGGCTCGAACATCATCATCGTATAGCAGCCGGTATCACCATGGGCCACAAGGTCCATTGGTGGCTTGCCATAACGTTGCTGCATGTATTGGGCATTGAGGAAATTGCCGCGAATTTCCAGCAGGGCACTGGAAGAGTCGCGGTGCGGGCAACCGGGGCAATACGCGGGCGTACGAATGGCCACATCAACCTTGGAACTGTTGGCCATGGCGATGGTTTCCAATTCTTCGGACAGCCGGCCATTGGAAAGTTCATGTGGAATATTGGGCGTATCGCGCAGGAAGCCGGTGAGTAGTTCTATGAGCATCGACGGGTGCAACCCGCGCGTCGAGGGGATGCCGGGGCGATTGTTGGGGAACGTCTTGCCCCAGATTTGCGCTCCAACCGCCGGGTTATTGGGTTCAAGTTGGCGCAATTTAGAAAGATGATCGGTTACCTGCCGTTCAATAAAGCTGCGTCGCTCTTCCACCACGATAATGCGTTCGCACATTTCCGCCAGTTGATCCACCAGCGTGGTATCCACCGGATAGCTTATGGCCAGCTTGAGCATGGGAAACTGTCCCAGCAACCCCATTTCCTGCAAGGCATGAACCAGCAGCATGTGCGAGGGACCCGATGATATAAATCCCACAGGCGATTTCTGTGACCGGCCACCGCGCCAGGTGCGTTCAATCGGATATACAATGCGCGATAATCCCAGTTGCCGACATCGGGCCAAAAGCGCCGCAAAGCGGTCATCGAATGTCAATTCCTGCCGCCAGCTTCGTGGAGGCAGAAGTACGGTTGTTTCCACCGGAATTTTGCCGGTTTCAATGGCTATGCGGTCTTTGGTGCTGATAACCGGCCAATGATTGGGCCGACATTCCACCGTACCACCGCCGTCGGCAATGGCCACGGTTACCATCATGCCGACGTATAGTTTGGAGGCCACGGAAAGATCAAAACCATAGGGAACCCAATCCTTAAGTTCCTGCGACGTGGCGGGTTCCAATACCGGCACCCGCAAATGCTCAAAAAGAAAACGTGAATCGGCCGGCACCTGCGTAGAGTCACTCCATGGATCATCACCTGATACCACCAAGGCTCCGCCGCTGGGATGCGGTATTCCCGAAAGATTGCCCAGCGCCAGCGCATCCGCCGCGACATGCAATCCCACCGAC
Source organism: Planctomycetota bacterium (assembly GCA_021785155.1). The sequence continues at coordinate 18,501 of JAJYGE010000537.1, read as the reverse complement.
TTGAATACCGCTATTCCTTTGACGCCCACCATTTGCGCACCATTGAGCATGGCGACACTGATCGCCTCGTTGTTGGCCATCTTCGCACAGACGCCCTTTTCCAATAGCAGTGGCGCAATATCATGGCACGAGTCAAAAAAGCCCGCCAAAGGCGACCCAGGATAGCCCGTCAGAAGCGCTACACCTCCCGGTGTTTCCAGGCAGCCTTTGAGAATTAATTCGGCTCCGCCGAAGATTTCCGAGCCTGATTCAATCTGAAACCGTGGATCAATCTTCATAATTTAATCCGCCGAAAACCTTCCATAGTCCCATTTCCTTGCCATCGGGCCGCCTGGGAACCGAACACCGCCCCCGGGCTTTTCGCGTACGCGCCCAGCCCTCAACTTCCACCACCCGCTCCCATGCGAACATTATTATACCCAATCCATAAGGCGGATAACAGCCTGATCACCATGAATTAAACGTGAACGCGAGGGTACTATTGCCTGATTTTGCGCCGATGCGTATATCTTACTATTTCCTGTTATCGAAGTTTCTACGACTAAGGAGCCGCTATGAACCTCAAAGGTGATCGTCGCAATCACCACATGAACCGCCGGGAATTATGCATACGCATGGCCCTGGCGGCGGCAATTTCCGGGACACTGGCCCGTTCGGAATCCGCGGCACACGCGGCGGCGACCTGGAATCAATTGCCCGTGTCTCCGATTGTTCATGCCGATGGGACCGCTACATTCCAATTTCAGGCGGCCCATGCCAAAATAGTGGTTCTTGAGTTGGGCGGAATCCCACCGACACCCATGCGCAAAAATGCGCATGGGGTATGGACCATCACGGTCGGACCGCTGATGCCGGAGATTTATTCCTACACTTTTACTGTCGATGGCACGCGGATTCTTGATCCATTGAACCCCTGGATCAAACCCAATTTATTCTATAGCGCCAGTATGTTCATGGTGCCTGGACATCCGCCATCGCTGTGGGAGGACTGCGCGGTTCCCCATGGGGTTCTGCACCGACATTATTATCATTCCCATGTTGTCGGAGACAACCGTGATTTTTATGTCTATACCCCACCGCACTACGATTCGCGGCAACATCGGCGTTATCCCGTGTTGTATCTCCTGCACGGCTACAGTGATTCAGCCAACGCCTGGACCAAGGTGGGGAGAGCCAATTTTATTTTAGATAATCTTATTGCGCAGGACCGCGCGGAACCCATGATTATCGTCATGCCCGTCGGCTATGGAGATATGGAAATTATTGCCCGCACCGGGCCGGGAATTTTCGACCGTACCTTATGGCAGCGCAACCTCAACGGATTCCGCGCCGCTCTGTTGACGGAAGTAATGCCGCGTGTGGAAAAGGCCTACAATGTCAAAACCGACCGTGATCACACCGCTATTGCCGGGCTTTCCATGGGCGGCGGAGAATCGCTTGACGTGGGGTTAAATACTCTCAATCGCTTTGCGTGGATCGGTGGGATGAGTTCCTATCTTGGTACCAACGGGCCGGATTTTTCACCCCTCTTTCCCACATTGAACAAAACAGCCAATTCCCGTCTGCGCCTCCTTTGGTTGGCCTGCGGCAAACAGGATCCCATTGTCGGGCAGGCCAATCGGAATCTTGATAACTTTCTGACCACCCGGGGAATCAACTTCACAAAAATATGGACACCCGGTGAACATGCCTGGCGCGTGTGGCGTGGAAACCTTTGCTCGCTGGCACCACTGTTATTTCGTCCGCGCGCCTGACCCCATCGACGCTTTGGAAATACCAAACCGCTTGCCAACCGAGTAAACCCGGCGGGACCCTAATTATTTACGGTTCACCGGCGCAAGATGCTCGGCCGTCGGCAGCGCCGTTAGCCGCTAAATATCAAAGCGGCGAAGGCTTTTCACAACGCCCGGTTGACGAAACCGACGGGCGTGGCAGAGCACTTGTTACTACTTTTTCAACACCGACGATTGTCGAGCACGACGCGCGGTGCAAGCACACGCGGCTAAAAGGGATGGGGTGTCCCGGTGCGCTGGTGCGGGTGACGTTGCGTTTCAGAAATTCCGACAAAAGCGGGCACACCCAAAAGTGCCACGCGCCCAGAATAACTTTACTCATGGAGTTTCGCGCGTTATTCGTTTACACTTCCTACCCATGCAGGAACCGCATTTTCAATCTGTTACGATTATCGGCGTGGGATTGCTGGGCGCTTCATTGGGCCTGGCGATCAAACAACGTGGTTTGGCACGGCGGGTGATCGGTGTGGGACGCCCCGGTTCGCCATCCAATCAAAAGACCCTCGAAATGAGAGCTGTTGACGACGTGTTCGTGGACCCCGCGGCGGCGGTTGACGAAAGCCAATTGGTTATTCTTGCGGCCAACGTGGGGCTGTTTCCATCGCTGATGGAGGTAATAGCGCCCCGGCTTAAAAAAGGCACCATCGTGACGGATGTGGGTTCAACCAAACAACAGGTCTTGAAATGGGCGGCCAAATTGCTTCCCCGCCATGTTGATTTCATCGGATCCCATCCGATGACCGGCTCTGAAAAACGCGGGCCGGAAAATGCCCGTCCCGATTTATATCAGGATGCCTTGTGTCTGATTTGTCCGCCCAAAATTCGCGGGCGCGGAGCGTTTACCGGGAACCGTGTGACCACCGCATCGGAAACCATTGAGCGGTTCTGGCGGGCCGTAGGTATGCGCACGCAACAATTAAATGCCCAACAGCATGATCAATGGGTAGCGCTGATAAGTCATATCCCCCATGCCGCAGCCTGTATGACCGCGCTGGTGGCGGGGCGGAATCCGGCGGCGGGCGCGGCTATCGCGGGCGGCTTTGTGGATACCACGCGCGTGGCCTCCGGAGATCCGAGCATGTGGACGGATATATTTCTGACCAACCGCGTTGAAATGATTAAAAATTTGAACTCGGCCATGCAGACATTGCGCAAGTTGCAAGTTGCCATTCGTCGTTCCGATCCACAAGCGATACATGCGTTTCTGCAAACCGCCAAGGATCAGCACGAACTGCTGCTGGCGCGCCGCAATGCCCGGTGAACCGGATCAAATTGCCTGCGCCAGGAGGTCTTCCGGGCTTAGATTGCAGTTTGTTTCATCGGTAAATAATCCCGGCACCCACTGATACACCGGATTGGCTTTTGGATGGAAGGCCAACAGATGCAGACGACCTATACCGGTGTTGTACAGGCAATGCGGCTTGCCGGGCGGAATGACGACGGTTGTACCGGCAGCGACGATTCGCGGATCCTGTCCCAGAAACAGCATGCCTTCGCCTTCCAAAACTACCAGCACCTCTTCACAGTCATGATAGTGTGGCGGAACATGGCCGCGCAGGCCATAGGTTTCGTCCAGCACCAGTGAACTTCGCGTACCACTTTCCGGGCAAGCCAGAACCTCAACCGATCCGTTGCGCACGGCTTCACGAAACAATTCCATTTGGGAAACAGTATCCATCATACATCTCCTGATGAACCAATAACCGGACAATCACAATTCTCGGCGAACCCCGAACAGTCAAACTTTCAATCCATGTGCCGGTTTTCGATTTGTTACCCGACACATGAAACGGGTCACTATAATTTTCGGCTGATCGGGACGCGAAGTTGAGAAAAATCCAACGGTATGCAGTTCGGTCTGAAGCGGTGATTCCAGGCCCGTTTTATGGGATGATTTTTTCCTTGAAGCACTCCAGCGAACTAAAATAATTACCTCCACGGAACGGCACCTGATTTGCACGCCAGGCCCTGATGGTTTACAACACAGCATGTTATGGTGTGTCAGATGGTTATTGAAAAAGGATACTTAAAATGAAACGAGCTAAAATCAGTATTATCGGAGCGGGTAATGTCGGCGCTACCGCCGCACACTGGGCCGCGGCGAAGGAACTTGGCGATGTGGTGCTCGTGGATGTGCCGCAGATTGATGGTGTCCCGCAGGGCAAGGCGTTGGACCTGGCGGAGGCGGCCCCGGTGGAAGGTTTTGATTCGAGGTTGACCGGTGCCACCACGTATGAACCCACCGCCGATAGCGATGTGGTGATTATTACCGCCGGTCTGGCCCGTAAACCCGGTATGAGCCGCGATGATCTGCTGCTGAAAAACACGGAAATTGTAAAATCCGTCACTGAGCAGGTGGTGCGATATTCTCCCCAAAGCATTCTGCTGGTGGTGTCCAACCCGCTGGACGCCATGGTGTACGTGGCTTATAAATCCAGCGGCTTTGAACCGCAGCGCGTCATCGGCATGGCCGGCGTTCTGGATACCGCGCGCTATCGCTGCTTTATCGCGGCGGAATTGGGCGTGAGTGTGGAAGATGTTCAGGCGCTGCTGCTGGGCGGGCATGGCGACGATATGGTGCCGCTGCCACGCTATACGAGCGTGGCGGGCATTCCGCTGCCCGAACTGCTTTCCGCGGATAAAATTGAAGCCATTGTAAAACGCACCCGGGCCGGCGGCGCGGAGATTGTCAATCTTCTTAAGACCGGATCGGCTTATTACGCCCCATCAGCATCGGTGGTACAGATGGCTGAATCCATCATTAAAGACAAAAAGCGCGTACTTCCCTGTGCCGCCTATTGCGATAAACAATATGGTGTGGGCGGATATTTTGTGGGCGTACCCGTAAAGCTCGGCACCAAAGGCGTAGAACAAATTCTTGAAGTGCAACTAACCGCGGATGAGAAAAAACTCATGGATGCATCCGTGCAGCATGTGCGGCAGTTGGTTGCAACGATCAAGCTCTAATCGCACCGGTGCCCGGTGAGTTGCCCCTGCGATGGCAATAGTCCCTGGTCCGCGGCGAAGCGATGACGTCTAAGGAACAACGCTTACTTCGGCGGGTAGCCGTTCGAGCGCCGCGCTTTATTCCATTGCTCTTTTTGTGGTGCAGACCAAACTATGTTGTATTGTCTGTCACGCTACAGAATGAATGCAGGTTGGAGAGCCTGCACCACAAGTTCTTGCCCGCCATTCCCGCGAACGGTTACCAAATTATTTGGTGTGTTTTGGTTCATTGACTGTATTTTGGCCATTGAATAAGCGGTCATCGGTATTGAACAAGATTCTAAAGCAGTTTAACACTCCTAAATGTTAAAAATATGCTGTTTTTATAGGGCATATTGGACTTTAAAAAAAATTATCAGATTTTACTTGACAAAATGTTTGAACCGGTTAAACTATATGAAGTTAGTTAGTTTTTCCTTGTTTGGTACCTCGTCTTTTTTTAAGGAGAGTGTTATGGGTAACCACACATCACTTCATCGGTCCCCAGCCATTCTATTGGGTTTGGCTGCGGGAGTAACAGCACTGGGTCTGGTCGGTTCGGCCACCCATGCCGCGATGCTCGCGAGCGACAATGCGGGCAATTATCAAGGTAGCGGAGGAACCTCAAACGTTTGGACAAATGTCAGCAACAGTCCAACAACCGCTACGGAACCATCAGCGGGAACCGGTTTTGGTTCATGGGCGGTGGTCGATCAGCAAGCGGGTTCCGCACCGTATAATGGGTCGGGATTGACGACTTTTGATACGTCCAACCCGATCAACACCAACGGCAATTACTGGTACATGTATGCCAACAATGGCGGCAACGGTGCCTCCCCGACCGTCGCCCGGGCGGATATCTATCGCGCCTTCACCGGAAACCTTAGTGCCAATCAGCAATTCAGCATCGCTCTGCAGACCGGCAGCGTCGGCAGTTACCCGGCGGCTGGCCTTCCCGCCTTTGGATTCAGCCTCGACAATGGTGTCGCCGCGATTTCCTCCAGCACCAGTTCCGTGCCGGTTACGGTGGGCAACGGTTCTCAAACCAGCGCTAACACCTATACCGACAGCAGCGCTTTGTTTTCAGTGAGCTTTAACGAACTTGGTGACAGCGCCACGAGTGCCAATCTGACCTCATATAATGGGCAGACCAATTCGGCAGGCGGATATATCCTTGAAACCAATATTTCCACCGATGGTACCACCGTGTCGTCAACCACCGGTTTGACATCTGCCGAGCTTAGTGCTGGAATCACTGCCAATTTTTCGCTCGCAACGGGTAACGCCTACACGCTGACACTGGATTCCGTTGGCACCACGCCGGCGGTTCTGGCGACCTACACCGGCACGCTCAAGAGCGGTGACGTGCTCAATGGCGTTGACGTGTTTGATCAAAACACGAACGCCAATGGCACCTTTAACAGCTTGGCGATTACTGCGGTTCCTGAACCGGCCACTGTGGGCTTATTCTTGGCGGCGGGCATGGGTTTGCTGTTGATTCGGCGGCGGCGGACAGCCTGACTTTGAAATTTGAGATTCAAGATCTCAAATTTGGGCCTTGCGATTGTCGATTTTGCGATGTCTTAATCGCGTTGTAGCTGGCTTAATAGCCAGGCGAGGTTTGTTTTAGCTTTTTTCGATACCCAGCGGCGGACCTCATGAGTTTTGGAGATATATGTATGGCGGCCAAACTTACAAGGTCTGTGCAACACCAACTCCGGCGGCACCGCTTGGTTATGGGCGCGGCTGTCGTAGTTCTTGTCGGATGGGTGACGGCTCACGGCGGCGTTGCAGCCGCCGTGAGCCTATCCGATAATGCCGCCAACTTCGCCTATTCCAACGGCGGCTGGGCCAACGGCAGTAATGGCGGGACTGGTTTCGGTCCATGGCTTCAAGGGCCTTCAGGTTCGGGCGTGAATTAGATCGCCACGTGGGGCTTTGATACCGAATCAGCGGCCAATATATTCGGCACCACGGCCACGCCCAATATCAACACCAGCGGGGTGGCCTGGACGCTGTGGTCTCAAAACGGAACCGGGTCTGATGCGGCACCCCCGACCGCCTACCGCAGCATTGATTATTCGCTACAATCCGGAGCTACTTTTTCCATCAATATGGCCACCGATTCCATCGGCTCCCAGGGGGCGGAAGGCTTTCAGCTTCAAAATTACAACGCCAGCACCGGCTACGCCACGCCCATACTGGAAGTGGCGGCTTTCGCGTCCGGCAGCTATTACAGTGTCAGCTACGGTGGGTATAATTCATCGTCACTTGGATTTTCCAATTCATTTAATACCGGTATAAAGTCAATTCATGACGGTACGAGCACCGGCAACAATGGCAACGGGCTGACCATTACGGTTGATCTCACCGCACCGTCTACCGCAAGCATTACGCTCACGCCTCTGGCATCGGCGCAGGGCAGTGCGGAAACTTTTACGAACTTGGCTCTCAACAGTGATCCGATAAATGAGATCATGCTGTTTAACGATAATCTGGGCAGTAGCGCACAAAATGCCTATTTCAATAACTTGCTGGTCTCCACGCCCGTTCCGGAACCAACCGCGATTTTACTGCTGGTAAGTGGATTGTTGGCATTGCCCCTGATTCAGCGGCGGCAGACACGGCAAGGGCCCCATACCGCAGTGCGCAGCGCGGATGAAACCACGGATTTCACGGATACTGCCACGCGGGGAAATTTTTCAGTTTTCGGTTCCCAGCATCCAGGGCGTGATCTTAGGCGTTTATCAGGGAGAGAATCAATATGAGCCCGGTGACAACACAACTCAAAAATATGAACCGGAGCAAGGCGAACCGGTTGCGTGTTCGGGCGCTGCTGGCGGCGGCGGCCTTCGTTGCCGCGGGGACGGTCGCACCGGCGGTACAGGCGCAAAACGACGCCTATGCCCCGCCGGCGATTCTGGATTATTTCGGAGGCACTTGGCAGAACATCACCAACCGCATGCCGGATATATTCGGGGCCGGTTACGGCTCGGTATTAACCCCCCCGCCGACGCGGGCGGATTCGGGCAATGGTTCGGTCGGTTACGATATTTATAATCGTTTTGATCTTGGTTCTTCCAATGATCCCACAAATTACGGCACTATCAGCGGCTATGAAAATCTGGTCAGCGCTGTGCACCAAATGGGTGGATACATTTATATTGATTACTCCCTTGGGCATAACGGCTTTTCCCAGTGGGGCACCACGGACGGCAATGGCAATTCCTTTGCCGATGCCGGAGGTTATCCCGGATTTGTGCTAAGCAACTCCAGCAGCGCCTATGGTGATTTTAATAATCCCGCCGACACCGGCACGCAAACCGGGCAGACGTCCGGCCTGATCAACATTAATTTTAATGAGAATTATCAATATATCCGCATCCCCACCACCACCGGTAATCCGAACAATATTCCCGCCGGAACCACCCCGGCCTTTGGTCGGTTGGCCAATGTGGCCATGCCGGCCAATCAGCAGTTTTATCCGCAGCCGGGCTACAACACCCAAAGCATTACCAACCCCGATACCGGCCAGAGCGGCATTCTGGTAAATTCCTTTAATACCGCCAACCCCCAGGGCGGGTCGCCAACGCTGCAGAATGATACCGGCTATCTGATGGATAATGTGCAGTGGATGATCCAGACGCTTGGTGTTGACGGCTTCCGGCTCGATGCGGTTAAGAATATGGAATATTCCACGATTCTGCCGTACTTTAACCAGGCTGTGACGCAGGCCAGTACGCACACCTATCTCAACGGCCAGCAGGAACAGATTTATTCCTTCGGCGAATATTACGACAGCAATATTCCGCAAGGCCCCGGCAATCCCATTGACCCCGGCGCGAATATGAACGCCCTGAATTTTCCCCTGTTCTTTGCCATGCAGAACAACCTGACCGGCGATGGCCTGACCAACAATTGGAACAATATTGTCAGCGCGTCCTACCTGGTCAATAACGGCGGCGTGGATTTTGTGCAAAGTCAGGACAATGGCGCACCTTATTTAAGCAATGTGGCCTACGCTTATGAACTCATGATGCCGGGGCAGGCTATTGTCTATTTTAACGGCGACGCCACGTCCAACGACAATGGCACCCAGAGTTTTCCGCAAAATGGCCGGGGCGATGCCTTGGGTGGTGTTTATGGCAATCAGATGGCCAACAATTCTCTGGCCACTTATAACTCTACCGGACAGACCATGACGGTCACACATGTGAATCAAATCAGCGGACTGGTGGATCTGCGCAACCGTTACAGTACCGGCAATGTGATTCAACGCTATATCAGTCAAAATAATTACGCCTTTGAACGCCAGGATTCCGCATTGGTGCTGTTGAATAATCAGACCGGCGGCGGCAATTACTCCACCACATTGCAGACATCCTTCAACCCGGCCAATGTGCCTTATCTGGTGGAATTAACCGGCAACGCCGCCGCCAATGGTTTGCCGCAGGTGTTACAGGTATATTCCAATGGCACGGTCAATGTGACATTTTCCAACAATACCAACTCCGCTGGAACTTTTACCGGCCAGGGCGATTTAATTTACGGTCCGGCCACGCCTATCGGCACCATGACCATTACCAACGCCGCCGGAGAAATTGCCGGCAACGTCCCCGCAGCCAGTGATCCTAATGTTGCCACAGAGAATGGCACCAACACCGTCACCAATGTGGCGGTAGTCAAGGGGCCGCAGTTCCAGATTCAACTGCAAACCCAGCCGGTGTATCTGCTGGGCAACACCAGCATGTATGATCCCAACGCCGGCGGTGATAACGCGATATTCAAAATCAACAGTGGCTTGGCTCTGAATGGGCAAAGCTTTGTCAGCACCACGCCCAACAGCATTGGCTATGGGTATCTGGAATTCCAAAACGCCAGCCCGCTGGTGGGCGGCGGCACGGGGTTATATACCGAAACCATCAATACCAGCGACTTGCCGCAGGGGTATGACAATATTGAGGTTATCGCATTTCGGCACCGTACCGGAATTGATGCGCCGCCGGTCTATACCGATTGGACGCAAACGATCTATGTCGACACCTCCGCGCCCGTCTCGCAAGTGATGAGTTTTGATCCCGTTACGCATGGTGTGAATCAGAATCGTGACCTTGTGGTGCAATCGGTGGATGGTCTGGCCAATAATATCCACGTACTTTTCGACCTTGGTTCCGCAGTTACCAACAGCCAGATTCTCGCGATGATCGGCAGCTCCAATCAGGCCACCCAAACCGATACTAATCAATGGACCATTGAAGCGCAGGCCCTTACCAGCGGCAATCATGTGGCCACCGTGGTGACATACAAACCTGATGGTACCTACAATATCCAGCGTTTTGCCGGACTGTATACCTCCACCATTTATGGCCAGGGATTGGGCGATTTGAATTTCAACGGCTTGTACAACGTGGCGGATGTCAACACGTTTGCCTCGCTTTTAGCGAGTAACAATACGGAATTTAATCCGGCGGCGGATTATCTGGGCACCGGCGTGATCAATACACAGGACCTGATTTTGTTCGGCCAAACGTTGACCCAGAAAGGTGCCAGCAGCCAGACCATGCAGGCCTATGATAGCCTGCTGCAGCAATACACCGGCACAACGAATCTAGCAGCGCTGCTGGCGGCGTCACCGGTGCCGGAACCGGCGGCAGGATTGCTGCTTCTGGCGGGCATACCATTGATATTGATGCGACGGCGACGCCGCGGTGAAAAAAGAACACTCATGTTGTAATCAACATTTTTTTGAAGGAGGTTCATTATGAACCGGAGAAAAGGTTTTACCCTCGTGGAGTTGTTGGTGGTCATCAGCATTATCGCGCTGTTGATTGCGTTGCTTTTACCGGCGCTGGCCAGAGCCAAGCAACTGGCGGATTCCATCGTTTGCGCATCTAACGCGCGGCAGTTGGGATTGGCGGAAAACATGTTCGCCAATGAACACAAGGGGTTGGTGCAGCCGGATACCGACAGCTCCATCATGCAATATACAGAAACTCCTGATGCGAACCACGCCTTGTTTGCCTACCGTTACACCACCTATGATCCGGTTACCAACCAATATGTGCCGGTGGGAAGCGCCGTGTTGAAAGATTGGGCCAGCGCTCTGGTACCTTACCTCGGCGGCCAGGAAAATCAGACGTTCATGAATTTTGGTGTCAACGGTGAAGGGACTAAGGTGTTTTTGTGCCCCAGTGACCCGACACTCAATGACCAATATCCCGGATATCAACTCTTTAACAACGTGGAGACCGGCCAGAATGGTAACACCCAGCCCACCCCGCCCGGTTACGCCGGTGCCTTCCAAGGCTATTATCCGGTATCCTACGGAATTAATGCTGACATTGCGTCAGCCAATTACAATGGCCAGTATGCGGCGTTCAATGCCAACTGGGCTTTCCAGATTGCCTCAGGTGCCAATTCTTCCAGCGCACCGGTCGGGTCCGCTGGCTGCAAGCTCTCGGCTGTTGCTAATCCCGCCGCCACGCTGATGTTTGGTGATTGCGGCGTGCGGCCCAATCCAGGTGGCTTGGACGCACAGGGCGGTAACGGATTGTTTTATTGCGATGAAACGTATTACACTACCGCCTACACCTACGCTGCCGGCTTGCCTGCCAGCGTTAACGTGGAGACGTTACAGGCGATTGCGGATAGCGCCGCACTACGTGATCGCATTCCGCTGGCCCCGGATGTTCTGCCGTTACCGGTTGGCGATCCGGGCGGCCCCAACATGGGCTGGGTCCGGCACGGCACGACGATCAACGTCGCTTTTGTCGATGGCCACGTTGAGGCGGTCAGCCCCAGCGATTTCCATAATGTGTTTGTCGATCCCCACTGATGGGCGGATAAAACCCCCTTTGATGCGGTGGGCAACAACCTTTCAAAAGCGGTCATGAACTGTATATTCATGGCCGCTTTTTTTCGTTGCTGGCCGCCGCATGGCCACGCGGGTGCCCGATGAAGGCAAGAATTGCGCTGCAGGTGCCATCACAATTATGGTGTTCTTCTATCACCGCAACGCACTGCGGTGATGGATGCCCGAACACCCCCAAAAGCCGCATGGCCATTATTTGTCCGTATCACCAGATCCACCACCGCATTGCGATGCTGGTGCTGCATGGCACCGCAATCAGGCGCTTCTGACAAAGTTGGGAAAGCCACGTGATCTTACCGCTGCCAGGTCTTGCTAAATATGCGATGCCGTCGTATATTTAACGCCATGTGGATCACCCGAACCATCGAACCCCGACTGCGGCATTCCGTCAAAACGCGACCCGTGGTCGTGCTGACGGGAGCCAGGCAGACCGGCAAAACATCAACTTTTCGCCGGCTCTTCGCCAGCCACGCTTTTGTATCGCTGGACCTACCGTCCGAAGCCCGCCAAGCCGAGGAGGAACCCTCCGCCTTTCTGCTTCGCCATCCTCCACCAGTCATTATTGATGAAGTGCAATATGCGCCGGCCCTGCTGAGGCACCTCAAGGTTGCGGTCGATGCGGATCGTGATCGCAATGGACAATTTCTGCTTACCGGCTCGCAAAAGTTCACTCTGATGAAAAATGTTTCTGACTCCCTCGCCGGACGTGCCGACATTGTGGAAATGGAATCACTTTCCTTTGCCGAAATTCGCGCAGCCCGGCCAAAGACCACCGTTGAGGCGGCTATTGTTCGCGGTGGATTTCCAGAACTTTACGCCAACCCGCATATTGACGCCGCCGCCTTTTATAATTCCTACTTGGCCACGTATCTGGAGCGTGATGTGCGTTCGCTGGCCAACGTCGGAAGCCTGCGCGATTTCGAACGATTTCTGCGGGCATGCGCCCTGCGCAGCGCCAATTTACTTAACAAAGCGGATCTCGCCCGCGATGTGGGCATTGCGCCTTCCACCGCTAATCAATGGCTGTCCATGTTGGAGGCCTCCGGCCAAGTTCGGTTACTCGAACCGTGGTTTTCCAACCGTACTCGCTCAATCGTGAAAAGCCCTAAACTGTACCTGGCCGACACCGGTCTGCTATGTGCTTTATTAAATATCCGTTCCGAGAAAGACCTTCGGCAAGCGCCGGCTGTCGGTGCTATCTGGGAAACTTTTGTTTTCGCCCAGTTGCGGCACCGCGGGTGGAGTCGCGGTCACGGGGAGGGTCTGTTCTTCTGGCGGGATCGTACCCGTGAGGTGGATTTTGTCATGGATGTTGGCGGACGGCTGGAACTTGTGGAGGCAAAATGGACCGAATTGCCGGCACCGTCAGACGCGGTAAATCTGAATTTCGTGCGCGGGTTATTGGGCCCGCTCAATGCCGCCACGGGATCGATCGTCTGTCGTACCCCGCACAGCTTTCCCATCGCGGACAAGATCCGAGCCGTGCCCGTGGCCGAACTTGAATAGCCCGTGACCACGCGGCCATAATTCCGAGCCATGTAACAGCGCGGATGGTGGATATTTTATTGCAGGCCACCTTTCGCTTTCGCACAGAGCGCTTTCGTGTTCCCGGACGGGCCACCTCATAGAGATGCAATCGTTAATGACGCGAGGGCTGTGCCGCGTCACTCGTTGGTACTTTTAGCCCGGCCTGTTAGGATGGCCCGGCGCGTAGCGGGCCAGGACCACGGTGGACCATGGAGCGATATCCAGCGTTAACGCTTGGCCACCGGCTAAATAACCCGTCCCGGCTCTCATGAGAATGGGCCGGCCTTTGGCATCCGCCGCCGACGGAAATTTCAGCCGCATCTGCCGGGGATTCAAATAATTCAAAAGATGATGGCCGCGATCGCGCTTGAAGATGGGAATTCGCACCCGCTGTTCGTCAGTGCTTCGATTGATGGCAATATACACATTCTGGCCGCCAAGGCTGCGATAAAACGCAAATGTGTCGCGCCGGCTATGCGCCAATAATTGCCCATACTCCCCCAGTTGCAGCGCCTTGAGTTGCCGTCGCATGGCGACAGCTTGTCGATAAAATTTCAGTACCCGTTTATGCACGCGAATATCCGGAGCGTCGTAGGGTTGCATATCCGCCCAGACCATCGGTTGACGGTCCGCCGGATCGCTGGCTCCCCATATACCCACCTCATCGCCGTACCAGATACACGGTGCCCCAACAAAACTCATTTGAAAAGCGATGGTTTGCTCCAGTCGGCGATAAACTGTCGGCGTCGGTTCATCCGTATTGTAATGCGGATTGGTTTGCAGTCGATCATCGACATTAAAGCCGAGCGTGGGGTTCATAAAACGCGAAACGAACCGGTCGGTATCCTGGCTGTCAATAATGTTCATCTGATCCAGATCAACTTGATAAGGATAGTAGTTGAGCAACTGCATCAGGCGATTGCCGAAACGCCGGGGGCCGATTCCCGGCAGCCCGGGACCGCGATTGTTGGCAAAATAATTGGTGACGATGGTGGCAAATGGATAGTTCATCACGCCGTCAAACTGATTACCTTTGTTGAGCCACGCCTGCGCAGGCGGCCAGACCTCTCCGATAATCACCGCATCGGGCTTGGTTTTTTTAACCAGCTTGCGCCAAGAAATCCAAAAGGCATGCGGCACATCCGGGGCGGTATCCAGTCGTATACCGTCTACGCCATCGGCGGGATTGCCATTGGGGGCCAGCCAGCGTTTGGTCGCGGCGAACATATAATTGCGAACTCCTTTGGCCAGGCCATAGCGCTTGCTTAGCGCAAACATCGGCATGGAACCATTCACGCCATCCCACGCCTTGTATTTAACCGGCGGCCCCCAACTAATAATCTGAAACCAACTGGCATAAGGTGATTTGCGGCCATATTTCAGAACATTCTGAAACGGCCCGAAAAATTTTCCACAGTGGCCAAACGGAATATCAATAATTACCTTGAATCCCTGCTTGTGGGCCACTTTAATAAAGCGCAAAAATACTTTATCTGAAGCTGACCATTGCCAGGTTTTAGGGTTCAGCGGGTTTTCTCCGCGTAACTTCTCCAAAGAACCTTTAACGCCAAAACCATCATCAACATGGATAAAACTCGACGGATCATATTTATGAATACTGGGTGATTCAAAGACGGGTGTGAGATACAGGCTGTTGACGCCCAGACGCCGCAAATAGGGCAACTTATCCTGGATGCCTTGAATATCACCGCCATAAAAACGGTTATAGACATAGCTGTAAAAGTTGCCATGTTCCCCGGCCGGTCGATACGGCCTGGTCCAATTCCAGCGCCACGGAATATGGGGGCTTGGATCATTGGCCTTGTTGCCGTTGCGGAATCGTTCCGGGAATATTTCATACCAGATCGCCCGTTTAGCCCAGCCCGGTGTTACCACGTTGGAACGCATGATGGTGTGGTAGCTGTGCCGTTGCGCAGCCGCCGCGGAATCGTATAGATATCCAGCGGCGGCAAACCGCACGGCGGTGCCATGGGTAAGCGTCAAATAATAGTGGAGTCCGGGCGTTTTAACGTCCAGCATCGTTCCCCATGTGGTAGCGCCGAGATGTGTTGCTTCCGGGCGCAAGGAATACGTTCGCAGTTTGCCATTGGATCGCATGACATCCAGCACCGCTTTGGTAAGTTCACCGCTTTGCGCAATGAGGCAAACGCGCAGATAATGTCGTGATACCACATCCACGTCTTCCACATTCGCGGACGGAAATGAGATCGCCTCCCCGTTGATCTCGTTCGCCCGTGGCGCAGACATGGTTTGCCAGGGTGAAGCAATGCGCACCCGCGAATTTACGCCTCCCTGTCCATCGCTGATGTTGAGCATCGGGTTGGCGGCGGGATCCTGAATCCACCGATGACCGTTGAGCACAAACTTGTACGCATGGAGGCCCGGAGTCAGGGCTAAACGAATTTTCCAGACCCCATCGGCAGCGCGGCGCATGGGCAGGGAGGTGGAAGACCAGTTATTAAAATCGCCGGCGAGGTTGACGCTTTGCGGTTGCGGCTGATTGGCGGGAGGATGATACAAAAATGTATGGTCAACTCTGGATGGAATGATCGCCAGCTTTTGCGGCACCGCCGCCGACAGAGCCTGGGAAACGCCCGTGGCTATATGCAACAGGCCAGCCATCACCAGAGCCGATGCCAGGATTTTCGGATGTGCGATCGGCCACAAAAGGGAACGGCGATTTATGATCATGTTCATGATTCCTGTTGAAAAAAGTATACAACGCACGACCTGGCTATGGGCATCCTGGAAGTGGCAACGCACGCGCCGCCGGGGGCATTATCGGGTTCGCACAATACTGGTCGACTCACGCAACACCAGATGGGTGGGCAGCACCTCCGCAATATGGTCCACCTTGCCGCGGATTCGGGCAACGAGGCGTTCACACGCAGTCACGCCAAGTTCATAGAGGGGCAGATGTACCGTGGTTAAACTGGGATTGGCGTATGCCAGGTGCTGCAGATCATCAAAGCCAACAACGGAAATATCCTGCGGCACTTTATATCCGTGCTCCACAAGATAACGTGTGGCCCCCAATGCCATTTTGTCATTGCCGCACAACAGGGCGGTAATATCCTTGTTCCGCGAGACCAGCAACTGCGCCGCCGCCGCACCACCTTCATCCGTAAAACATCCATCGGCCATCCAGGATTCTTCAAGATCAATACCCGCGTTACGCAATTCCGCGGTATAAACATCCATCACATCACGCGCGGTGGGACTTTCCGGTGCCGCATAAATCATGCCGATATTGCGGTGGCCCAGTTGCAGTAAACAGTTCATGGCCTGCTTGGCCCCCATGCGATAGTCGGAATGGATGTAATCCAGAGAACCATCACTGAAACGGTTATCCACCAGAATCATCGGATATTGCCGCAGATCCGTAAGAAATGTATGTTTTTCATTAAATCCCAGGCACAACACCCCATCGACAAATCGGCGCTCGTAGAGTTCTATATGCTTGGCTTCTTTAATGAATTGTGGCTTGGCCTGTTCAATTAAGAGTTTGTGACCCAGTTTGCCCGCCCGGTCGGCGATTCCACTGACCAGCTCACCAAAGTACGCATCGGCAAAGGCGTGCCGGAGCGGTGGCAACATGACCGCCAACGCACGGGTATACCGGCTGGAAAGACCTTGTGCCAACCGATTGGGCCGATAACCCATATTATCAATAACCCGCTGCACACTGATGTGCGTCGCCCGGCTGATACGCGGATTTTCGTTAAGCACCATGGATACTGTAGCTACGGATACCCCCGCCTCCTTGGCCACGTCCCGGATGCGCACACGTTGGGGCGGCTTAGGTGCGGCATCGAACTTAATAGTCACCGGTTCGCCATCCAAGCTGCCTAATTCAGCTCTGTGGCGATCTGTTGGCGATGTGTTTTGATCTGCCGTTTCGGCCATGCCCAAGTCCTTACCCATCTCCAGTCTCAAAGTTATGATTCCGCGTCCAGTCGCTACTGCTTAATCAGTTTAACAAATCGTTCAACAATGTCAAGCGGGCACATTCTCGCAGAGGATATTGTGTCCGCATATTGGCTATATTTCCTATTTATGAATATATATAAGTTGTAGCTCCGAGGCGTATTGGCGATTTGAATCCGCGAAACGCCGCGTAATTAAAAAAAGTTTTTTTTCGTCATGATGCTTGACAAGAAATGTTATCCGGTTTATCTTATTAACATGCAATGAGGGCCGAATCAATGCCATTGCATGGAAGTAGTCTATTTCCAGGCTCTTCGCCGTTAATTAATATCCGTTCGCCGGACCATTTTGCGGTCAGGAAACGGATCTTTTTTGGAGAATTAAGTTAACCGGTTGAATTGATTCTGCGACATTAAAGCGGGTGTCTACCGCTTTGTTAGTTCCTTTTTATGGGAGACATGGTTATGGGTATGTTACAAGAAGTCTATGGAAAGAAATTAGGAGCCTCCAGACTCCTGGCGTTATCCACGCTGGCCGCACTCGCCATCGCCGGTATCAGCCAAACCACGCGCGCCGCACTGGTGGCGACGGATAACGCGGGGAACGCACCGTACGCCGTGAACACATCGTTCGGCGGCGAGAACGGGGGATCGGGATTTGGAGCGTGGTCCGTGGTCAACAACTCTGGTAGTAACTTCATTAGCGGCGACAATTGGAGCAGTACAACGCCGTGGTTTGACATATATAACCCCGGCGGCAACCAAACCACTGCGACTCGTTCGTTAGACAGCGTGCTGTCAAGCGGTGAAACTCTCTCGTTTGATCTGGTTCTCAACAATGCCCAGACAGGCGCGTCAGTCGGATTCTTCCTCGCCGATTCCGGCGGCACCGGATTACTTACCTATTACCAAGACGGCAATAGCGCAACCGAGGGATTTATTGCGGACGCGAGCGGCACGACATCGGGGATTGGTGTGCCGTACAACTATCAAAGCGTTGATCTGATGGCGATTACACTGACAAGTACCACAACGTATAATTTCTACGTGAACAACACGCTGGCCCATTCCGGCACCATTTCCGATGCCACCGGCGGCATAGCGCGGTTGAACTTCTTTGACAACAACGGTGGCTCCAACAGTGACGTGCAGTTTACGAACCTGTCGATTGTATCTGCGGCGGTTCCGATCCCCGCATCGTTTGGCCTTGTGCTCGCGGGCGGCATTGGATTGGCTGTAATGGCGATCCGCCGCCGAAGTGCGGCAGCGAAGGCTTAAGTTTTCAGGATCATAAAAAACACAATATCGTGGTGGGCATGGTTTCCCGTGCCCACCACTTTTCATTGGTCAATGAATCCGGCCACGCTATGTGATAAAT
>JAJYGE010000152.1 GCA_021785155.1 Planctomycetota bacterium | reverse complement strand
CGGCTGATTCGTTCCAAATCCGCCCGAATTTCGGGTTCGAGCATTAACGCTGCCCTGCGGGGTATAAACGGCATACCACACCTTCCTTCCTTGGAAAGTATATAGTATACACCAGCAAATCTCGCATTGCAATGTTATTTTAGAATCACACTACTAGGGCACCTTGAAAGTCGCAAGGTCTTCTAACTCCTAACTCCTAACTCCTGACTCCTGAATGCTGAATGCTGGCCCCGTTAAAACATCTTGAGCATCTAGAGCAACTTGAACCAAACCCGCTAAAATCAACGCTTCCATCAACTTGCTCAACTTGCGCACCTTGCCCCCGAACTTGAGCATCTTGAGCACCTTGAAATTCGCAAGGTCTTCTAACTTCTAACTTCTAACTCCTAACTCCTAAATGCCGGCGGTGCCGCCGCGTTGCAGAAGAGGTCACACGCCCATGTCAAAGTAGCATCTCAAATTCGCGTCCACCCCACACATGTACCCCTCCGCGCCGAGGCACTGCGGCTATCCTCTCCGACGAATGGTGATCCATATTACCAGGGCCAGTGCCCCGAAAAGTCCGCCGCAATAGGACATCAGATGCGCGCAGAAATCCGCCATTTCTCGACGGGCGATGAAGATCTTGGAATCTGGCCGCCAGGCGTGGTAACCCCAGATTCCCCCCACCAGAGCCATGATCGCCATTGCACAGAAAACAATCAATATCGGCTTAACCAACTGCCGGGAGGACATTCGCGGGTAGCTGCCCGCCTGTGCGGAAATGGCAATCATGGACCCCAGCACGGTGGCCAGAGGAACCGTTGCGACTGTGCCCCATGCCAACGCAAGAATGGTTGGACTACCGCTGTGAAATATCACGGGGAATCCCAAATCCCGATGATCAACGTTGAAATAGGCAGGATAAATGCGTGCGGTAATCTGGTCATGAACGATGCCGTAAATCGCAGCCATGAACACCACGAGGCCCAATATTCGGAACATTTCCTTTCCAGCATCACCGGACGCGCGTGATGGTCCATGTTCCTTTATCACCAATGTCGGATACTCCTATTTGCCGGCGCATTCCGCGCACAAGGGCATAAAAGCGTCGGTAAAATGGATGCTGAATATACCTGTGCCACATTGGCTGCACGCGAGGGGTTCCAGCGCTTTGGTCATGGCGTTCCAATAGATATTGATCTGTTTTTCCCCCTCGCGGCGCTGGGCATTTAATGTCACGGCCAACGCGGGGGCATCCAGCCTTATCAGCGCTACAGGGCGCAACGTTGGCCGCAATGTGTAGCGCTCCCGAAGTTCTTCGGTTTTGCGATCTAACTCCAATTCAACGGCTTTGGTGCGGGCATCACTCTTTTCCGGTTCGGCCACAGCGCGCCCCAGGCGATCGGCGGCGTCGTCCAGAAGTGCGTGGTAATAGCTTTTGAGTCGTTTCATATCCCGGTCCATTCGCTCTTCCAAGCGACGGATAAACCCGGACGCCTTTTCCCCGGCCACTGTCGCCGCCTGAGCCGTTGCCGCGGCGAAATCAACCGGTACCTGATCCAACCGGGTGGGATGGGCATCGTAGTTGTTCAGCGGATCGGGCAGATCGAGTCGGGCGCGACTGCGGCTATTGATTGTCACACCCACCACATCCTCCCATTTTTCATCGGATTCAATGGCGGCGGCAAAATACCAGAACTGGTATTCCACGCGGTCGGCGGACGCACCAAGAACCTTCACCCGGGCATTGGGAAATGCAAAGGCCCGGGCCACCGGTTCCTCCATGGCCGATTTTTTCAGATAAAGCGTGTCAATTTTCAAAGCCATGGCCGATGTTTCGCGCGGGAAAAGGCGTTCGGCCCGCTGTAAAAACATTGACGCGAGATGAATGGTCAGGCCGCGATCCACCGATTCGGCGGTAATTTCGGTGTTCTCCGGGCATTCCAATAACGTGGCGGCATTCGGGGGCAATATGGCAAATCCGCTTTTTAAGTGCTCGGGCCACTCAATGAGGCCGCCACCACTTTCCAGAAGTGAAATGGCAAACAATTTCATTCGCTGATCTATCACGGTGGTCATGCGAAATCCTCCCCAAAGAGAGCTTCATCAAGCTCTTTGGTTTTCAGATATTCACCTTGGGCCTCAATAAGCGAATCGCCAAGATCGGAAAACGCGGTATCTAAATCATCCGCGCTGCGCGATTTGAGCCACAAATCCAGTACCAGCGATTCAAAGTCTTCACCTTTTTCCGTGTTGCCCAGAATAGATCCAATTTCTCCGACCACCAGTTCAAACATCCGCAACTTGTCATTGAGCACCGCGAGAATTTTTTCCTCCAGCGAACCGCGCGTACAGAGGTTGAACACAAATACGTCACGCAACTGCCCGATGCGATGCACGCGCCCGATACGCTGTTCAATGCGCATGGGGTTCCACGGCAAATCGAAGTTAATAAGCGTATTGCAGAATTGCAGGTTAAAGCCTTCGCCGCCGGAATCGGAGCATAACATCACGGGGACGTCATGTTTGAATTGGTCAATGGCCAATTCTTTTTCCAACTGGCTTTGACTGCCGGTGAATAATACAAAGCCAATGCCATGCCGCTCCAGCAAGCCAGCCAGGTGATCAAGCGTGGCCCGGAAATTAGCGAACACCAACGTTTTCTCCGAGCGATTTTTGGCCAGAAGTTCCAGGAGCTTGGTTTCCTTCGCGGATTGATTCAATCCCCGCGCCAATTCCAGCAGCGGTCCAGCCCGATGATCCTGCAAGCCCAAACGTTCCAGCGATGGCCGCAATGCCAGCGGATGGCTGCCCGCCGCCATGAGAATGGCGTTGATTTGCAGACGGTTTAACAGCGGCAGATCATCCGGCGGATGCTGCCATAATTCCTCCAGCGTTGCCCATTTCACCACCGTCGCCGCACGAGATGCCCCATCAAAGCCTGTTTCATCCATCGCCTGCACGAGGCCACCGGCGATGCTCGCAAGCACCGCCGATTTTTCTTCATTGGCATCCGCCACATCATCCGTTGTCTCATCCGGGTCAGCACCCGTAGATTGAGCGTGCAACGGCTGGCAGCGCCAGCGCAGATAAGAATCCAGATGGCGATACAGAACCGCCTCATTTTCCGTCGGCTCAAGCGCAAAGGTCTGGGCATAACGGCGCGGCAGTTTAATATTCACCAGGCCACGGGTATTACGCACCATGACCTGTGACAGCAAATCGCGCAGAACCCGGCGATTGCGCGGATCACGCGGATTACCGCGCGTGACAAAATTCTTTTTGAAGTCCGCTTCCGTCTTGAGATGTCCCGGTTCCAGCAATGTCAGCAGATTGTACAGCTCAATGAGATTGTTCTGAACCGGGGTTGCGGTCAGCAGAAAAATGTGCCGTCGCTTCAATGCGTTGACCAGTTGCCAATTGCGGGTGGAACGATTCTTGCAATGATGCGCTTCATCCACGATGACCAGATCCCACGGCTCGGCGGAACAATGGTCGAAGTGCCGTCGGCTCTTGGCCAGGGATATAGAGGCAATGACCCGCTGCCGATCAGCCCAGTCATCACGATCCCAGCCGGAATCGGCGAGATTAAATTCCAACCCGAATTTACCGGATAATTCATCCCGCCACTGCCCCGTTAACGGCGAGGGAACCAATATGAGTACACGTTTTACCATGCTGCGCAGAACGTATTCTCGCAGCAGCAACGCCGCCTCAATGGTTTTTCCAAGCCCTACTTCATCCGCCAGTAATACCCGGCCATGAAAATAGCGCAACACCTTCCGCACGGTCTCAATCTGATGCGGCAACTGATCTACGGCATGAAGACCGTCCAGACACAGCAGTTCATCAAAACCGCGAAGCAGTTTGAGTTTTTCCAACTCCAGACGCAGGCGAATGATATTGGGATCGGAACAATATACGATGGAGAACGCCTCCGGCGTCGGCGATGAGATTGGAATTCCACCTGTGGTCTTCGAGCTTTTTCGCGTTTTTTCTTTGACCGCCACCAGAAAAGCATTGGAACATGACATCTGAAGCTCCATCTTCCACACCCTCAACGCAATTGCTGCTTACATAGTTTACGAAAGCGTGGAGACAAATCAAACCGCGCAACATATTCCCGACGGGCAGGGGCGCGGCAATACATCCGAACCAGGGCTCCGGGGTACGAGTTTCCAGAACGAACCCTTCTCGAAGCGCCGGCACTTATGCCGCTGATTTCGCTGTTCGCCCGGAAAAATTGCCACTCACCCGGCG
Organism: Planctomycetota bacterium; assembly: GCA_021785155.1. Next base: position 3,702 of record JAJYGE010000152.1, on the reverse strand, counting down.
GCGTTCGTTATTGGTGTTGCGTGGCGGGAGGGATAACGGCCTGAGGCGTCAATTCAAATAGGGTCTGGATGTAATGACCGTCGTTAATGCGGTCGATGATTCTGATGCTGCGGCCCGTCTGTCGGGCGATGCGGTGGACCTGCCGCTGAAACACACCGCTGTCCATGGTCAGCACATATACCGGTCCCACGCTGTGCCTCGCGATGGAAATCAGTTGGGCCGGTGTTTTCATAGGTAAAATTGCGTGAGCGTAATACAGTACGCCCAGCCACATTTGATCTCCCATCAGCGTGTAGACCCTCCGCCCGTGAACCACGGACATCATTTGAACTGTGGCATGGCGATAACGACTGACCTGATAGCCCCGGCCATCCATATACGCCCAGTTCATCGCCAGCATAAAAAGCCAGCCGGTGGCGGCATAAACCCAGAAGGCCCGGTCAAACCGACGGTTAAACTCCCAGCGCCATAAAACAATCCCCAATGCCACTACCGCGACAGCAACACCCGCCCAGCCGAGGGGTGTTAACGTGGCCAGAGCCGGCTTGAGTAACGATGCCGCCTGCATGGCTGTCCAATGCCCGACAAAATTGGGCGATGGATGATGGGCCGCCATGACAATGGGAACAAGAATTAAAATCAGCACGCCTGCGCCGACAAACATTATGCTTTGCGCTGCCAGGAGAATTTTTGCCGGTGGCTCAAGTTCCATATCTTTTTTCAATCGCACAAATTCCTGCCAGACCGCAGCAATCAACAGGGCCGCAAATGGGAAGTTCTGCAGGGCATAGCGCTGTTTCTTCTGCGCGGGAATGGTCAACAACATCAGGCCCACCACCAGAACAATCCAGAACATCCAGCGGCCACGGCGCTCCTGGGCGGTAGGCGGCGGATTGGATTGCGCAGGCAAAAACGGCAACGCCACACCGGCAATCAGAGGCGGTGTCCATGGGAACACCCAGGCGATCATGGCCAGATAATACCAGCGGGTATCCGGCAGCACAGTGACATAACGGCGAAATTGCCGGGTCCAGATATGCCACGCACTGCCGCCATATTGTGCGTGATAACGTATGGCCACGGCCACCAGCCACGGCGCAAACACCAATATGGATACGATCAATGCCAGCAGAATGCCCCACCAGCAGCGGCTGTTTCCGCGATGCGCCCACAGCAACCAAAAGCCAAAAGGCAGCAACACATACATCGGCGGCACCGGCCCCTTGCTTAAAACCGCCAGGCCCAGGGCCACACCGCCCAAACCAGACCAGACCCACCATCGTCTGGGATACTCCGCCGCCGCCAGTAACCCTAGAAAACCCAATGTCGTAAACGCGGTACCATAAATATCATAGGACGCCATCCGGGCCTGCCGGATAAATACGACCATGCCGGCCAAGGCAATAGCGGCAAATAATCCCAACCGCCGGTCCCGCGATGTCATGCAGCCAATGCCGTAGGTAGCCCAGCAGGTCGCCAAACCCAAAATCACGGAAGGCAGTCGCACCACCCATAAATTGTCCGAATGAAAGAGCATCGCCAGTGCGGCGGGAATCCACACCGGCAAGGGCGGCTTTTGCAGCCGCGGCATACCACCGAGCGTGGGAATCAGCCAGTGGCCATCCCGATAGGCTTCGCGGATGGGTACAAGATTAAACAATTCCATCATGGCGGTGGCCTGGCCATGGCCCAGCAATTCCAGAAACAACGGCAGCGCAAAAGCGGTGATGATCGCCAGAGCGCCCCAATGCGGAATATGACAATCCGCCACGGGTGCCGACGGACCACCGGCCGCGGTGCTTCCGGGAGATAGGTTCAGGATATTATCTGATTCGCTCATGATGGTCCGTTTTGATCGTGCCCGTGACGCAGTTGCAACAAGGGCTTGCCCGGCCGCCCCCGCCAAACCTGCTGGCCGTGCCGTATTTCCCGCACCGTGTAAACGGGCTTGCGTTGAGCCTCAAAATACACGCGCGAAATTAATTCCGCCAGCAATCCGGTGGAAAAAAACATCAGGGCCATCATGAAGAGCATGGCCCCAAGAATCAGCAGCGGTCCGTGCGAAGTAAGAATGTTATCACCCCGGATTTTTTCATAGACCAGAAACAGGCCGATCAAAAACGATCCGGCCAGACTTATCAATCCGATTTTTCCAAACAAATGCAGCGGACGGGTCAGATAGCTGTTGAGAAATTTAATCGTCAATAAATCCAGCATCACACGGAACGTGCGGCCAAGGCCGTAATTGGACGGGCGGTAGGGGGCATTGATATTTTTGATCGGCACCTCGGTGATGGTGGCCCCGGCCATGGCGGCCAGTGCGGGAATAAAGCGATGGGAATCCCCGTACAGATTCAAATGTTCAATAAGATCGCGACGATACGCTTTGAAGGTGGTTCCGAAATCGTGAATTTCCACACCGGATATTTTACGGATCAGCCAGTTGGCGGTTTTGCTGGGAATACGGCGCAGGAACAGCCCGTCCGCGCGGCGTTGCCGCCAGCCGGAGACCACATCATAGCCTTCCTCAATTTTTTCAATAAACTTTATAATTTCATCCGGATCGTGCTGCAAATCCCCATCCATGGCGATGATAATTTCCCCACGGGCATGATCAAATCCAGCCGCGAGAGCGGGCGTCTGGCCGAAATTACGCCGCAGTTGAATCACCAGAACGTGGGCATCGGACCGGCTGATGGCACAGAGTTTTTCATAGGTTGTATCGGAACTGCCATCATCAATAAAAATGATCTCATAAGGCTTGCCCAGAGCCGCGAGATTGCGCGTCAGGGCGGCATACAGTTCACCGGTGGAAGCCTCCTCATTAAACATGGGAACAACCATGGAATAATAAGGCGGCGGTGTGACATTCTGCCAATCCACGGGGGAAGGCACCAGATGCGTCGAGGGCATTTCCATATCAACTCCTGCCGGGGTATCGCGTCAAATCCTGTGCGTCGCCCAAGTCCATTTATTCAGGCGCACAAGATTGTATCGGATTTTAATATGAAACGTTAAGTGTCGACACTGAAAGAAATTGGATTAAAGAGTTTGATGAAATCCGATTTGCCGTTAAACTCTCCACCGGTTCGTTTGAGCGCCCGTAGCGCAATTGGATAGAGCGCGTGGCTTCGAACCACGAGGTTGCAGGTTCGAGTCCTGCCGGGCGCACATGATTGGTATGCAGGCATCTGCATGTATCCGCACGGGATCGTAGAATCCTTGATTTTCTTGGGCTTCCTCGTTGTTTTGTGATTCCATGCTTTTTGGTGCGGACGTGTGCGTGGCCGGTTTTTGGGCCTGATTTGGGCCGCTTTTTGGGCCGCTTTTTTGGGCGTCTGTTGGGCACCTGGTGGCCCGCTTAAAATCATCATCCAGACTTGTTGACATGGCGTAGTGTTTGGCGGCTACCGCCGGTGAGTTTCCGAGCCATTTGCAGGCGGTCACCAGATCGTAGGACCGCATCAGTTCGCTTTCTCTGCTGGCCCGCATGTTCTGGAATGGTTTCTGCCAGACTTCGAGCCCGGCCTTGAGGATGATGCGTTCGAGCTGGGTTCTCAGGTTCAGGGATTTTCCCTGATATCGGAACACTGTCAACGGGCGCTCAAAACCAGCCAGTCGGGGGCGCTTCAAAACCAGCCACTTTGAGAGGAAAGGGATTGGCCTGTACGCTCGACTTTTTCATTTTTATGAAGGAGTTAA
>JAJYGE010000162.1 GCA_021785155.1 Planctomycetota bacterium | reverse complement strand
CAGGTGAACAGCGTAAGCATTCAAGGAGGGCCGTGGGTGGGCGAGGATTGGCAGAACCTACCGCTGGACTTTACCAGCAACATGATTGCGGGTGGCAAGAAGCAGTACTACCTGGATATGGAGATTACCCTGTACCTGCTGGGCTGCGGCAACAACGGCAGGTACTACGATCCCCTCACCGGCCGATTCCTCAGCGAAGATCCGACGAAAACTGGGAAAGACGGTCCAACCGCAGAGGGCGCGGAGAATGCAGAGGGCGCAAGAGCATCCGCTGATTCTAACTCCCAACTGCTAACTCCTGGCTCCTCATCAGTCGATGAGATCAATCTCTACCTCTACAGCCTGAATGATCCGATCAATAATCTTGATCCCAGTGGGCACGATTCCAACAGCAATCAACAACAGCAGCAGGAGGAGGAAGCGCGGAAGCGTGCCCAGGCACTCGCGGCGCAGCAGCAACGGGCCGCCCATACGGCCCACTCGTCCAACGAAACGCCGGGGGCACCGACATCGGCAGAAAGTAATGGCGGGCAGCAGCAGAATATTCCCGTGATCCGGGCCTGGCATCCGTCCCTGTGGGAGCGGGCGAAACTCTGGACGCAGCGGGAGTTCGGCGGTGGCTATCTGTCGCGGTTCTACCATCGGTTGGTCAAGCCGGCGGCGCTGGGCGTCAAACACGGGATCACGCACGCGTTTGTGAGCACGAAGGCGATGATCCGCCATCCGATCAGAACCGCGGAGAGTGGGTGGCACGCGGCCACGCACCTTGGCCAGACCTACCATCACATCAAGGGCTCGATCCAGACGGCCTACCGGCACTTCCAATCCCTTCCGCACAACGAAGCGGGCAAATGGGCCGTGGAACACTTCTTTGATTTGGGGACGCAGCTCTACGTTGGCGGAAAGGTGCCCGGCGCGATCGGGGAGGCCGGAGCCGCGCTGCGGGAAACGGAGGCGGTGCAGGCGGCGGGCAGGGCGCTGAGCCAGTTGTCCCGGGGTACCAAGGCGCTGGGGGAAACCAAAACAGGCACAACAGCGGTTGCGGAGGCGATCGAGGATGCTGGGAAGGGCGCCGCAAAGACATCAATGGAGATCGCGGAGGAGGGAGGAAGACACTCTGGATTTCTGAAGAACTATCTCAATAAGCCCCCGGAGGAATTACAGAAGGGTATACAGTCGCTCGACAAGCAAATTGCAGAGCACCAGGCAAAGCTTGCTGATCCCGAAAAGGCTATCCCCAACTTCAAATCACTTGACGCTCGACAGCAACAGGCACTGCTCAAAAAACAAATGGCCCAGCGACATAAAAAGATTGCAAGAGCAAAAACAAATTCTTCAAGGAATTCTTGACGGGAATAAATAGGATTGCGATCATGCCAAATATATTAGAAAATTACGTGACTGACTTGAGTAAGGTAATCATTAAATTGGCCCAAGAGGTCCGCTGCAAGCGGGAAGTCAGCGACGATGAATTTGAAAAGGGGCGGCAGTTCGCCTTTTACGAAATTCTCAGTTTAATGAGACAGCAAGCAATTGTGTTCGGCCTTAACGAAAATGAAATAGGCCTTGCTGGCGTTAATCTGGAGGAATTCTTAATCTAATGCCGCAAAGACAACAACGAATGCCGTCGGCGCTATGGAGGATTGGTCGAACGTAGACTACGCGGCGCAGTACTGCGAAGCGGGCCGGCGTAAAGCCCCAAGCAATTCTCGACGCACTTAAGAACCCCGAAAGGATTGTAAAGGGTGTGGACACGAAAGGGCGACCCGTGGAGATATTTTACGGCAAAAATGCCCGCGTAATTGTGAATCCGCAGACCGGCGGAGTGGTCTCAGTGAATCCTTTGTCAAAGGCGGGTGCGCATTGAGGGTAAAAATGACGGCAGAACAAATGCATATGTTTCGGGTTTCGGCGAAAGAGCTGGGCTACCTCCGAATGCTCGCCTCGCGCTACAAGTCGTTGGCTGTACTGATCCGCCCGCAAGGGCTGATTTGTGGCCGCGGGGCCACCTTGCAATTAAGCCGCAGCGACGCTGGCCGACTCAGAGATATCCTAATGAACGAAATGGATATGGTCGGTTTCGACGAGAACTACCTCCCAAATGAACAAGGACAGATCATAGAGGCATTGATTGATCGTTTTTTTCTTCGGTAAAGCGGTCCAATGACAAATCGCATCCATGAAGTGGTCCTGCGCCCCTAAAATGACGCCAGGTGTTCGTATAGACTTTCGGCAAAGAAAGGATCGAAAGCTGTATGAAGAAGAAGCGGTTCAGTGAAGAAAAGATGGTGTCGATACTGCGGGAAGCGGATGCCGGTAATAAGACGGTGGTTGAATTATGTCGCAGACATGGGATCAGTGATGTGACGTTTTATACTTGGCGTCGGAAGTTTGGACAGATGTCGGAAGCGGCAGTAAGGCGTTTGCGTGAACTGGAGAAGGATAATGTTAGGCTCAAGCGTCTTCTGGCTGAACGGGACCTGGAGGTCGATGTGCTCAAGGAGGTCTTGCAAAAAAAGTAAGTACCGCCGTGGAACGCCGCCAGGTGGCAGGTTTTCTGGTGCGGCGGAAGTTATCCCGGCGACGGGCGTGTGATCTGGTGAGTATCAGTCGGCGTTGGCTGGACTATGAAGCGAAAGGCGAAGATTTGAAGTTGGTACGGCTGTTATGTGATCTGGCCAGGCGTTATCCGCGTTACGGCTACTGGATGCTCTACCAGATGGTCCTGCGAACGTGGACGCGGGCTGGTCGGCAGGAGAAGCTCAACGTGAAGAAAATTCGACGGTTGTGCCGGAAATATGGCCTGACGCTGGCCCGCAGAAAATGGCGTAAACGTCGCGGAGTGGGCGTTCAGGCACCTTGCCAGGCCCGCTATCCTAACCATGTATGGGCGTACGATTTTGTCTTTGATGCGTTGGCGGACGGCCGGAAACTGAAAATTCTTACGGTCGAGGATGAATATACCCGGCAAGCCTTGGCCGTAGAAGTTGAACAACGCATGAATGCGAGGGCGGTGGCCGACAGGCTCGTGCAGCTATTCAGCCGTTATGGCACACCACGGTATGTGCGATCGGACAATGGCCCGGAGTTTATCGCCAAGGCCCTGATGCGGCGGTTGAAGCAAGCCGGGGTGATCATACGACACATTGCTCCTGGCAGCCCATGGCAAAACGGAAAGAATGAACGGTTGAACAGGACGTTGCGTCGGGAGTGTCTGGATATGGAAACGTTTGGCACCGTAGCGCATGCCCAGGCCGTTTGCCAACTGTATCGTCGGGAATACAACCGACAGCGTCCGCATTCGTGCTTGAAATACCGTACGCCTGATGAATTTGCGGCACGACACGCGGGGGCGGTTTCTTCCACCCGCCCCCGAACCCCCACCCGGCCTTGCAACTCTGCTCCCTCCTGTCGTAGCGCAGTCCTGGTCAGGCCGAGTTCAGGTTCCGGCGATGCACGTAAACGTAAAAATGTTATACTATTAAAGTGATGTGAATGTGTGTGAAACCTCTACGTTCAAGTGGAGTCATAAATGGGGGCTGGACAGCCACCTTTGTTTTAGGCCGTGCGTTCCCACTTGGCGCGGCCGCCAACCCTCTTCGGATAGACGCATGCACGGGTGTCGCCTGCGAGCTACTGCACTCCCGTTGCCGAACCACCGTAACCGTTCACGGGGTAAAAACCATAGAAATAAAGGGAAATAATCGGATGTTGCAGGCCATCCGAGCAAAAAATGCGCCAAAATCGGTCGTATAGTGTCGGGAACCCTCATTTATTGCCTAATTTCGCCACTTTGGCCCGTGAACGGTTACGAACCACCTTGCTTGCGAGCCCACCATACGTTATGTTCATCCCGCACATCCGGTCCCAGAGCTTCGGTTACCACTTTCCGCACGGATGCAAAGTGAAAGTCGTCTCCGGCGATAATGCCGCCTGGCCGCACCTTGCGAGTCCAGCTCCGCAGCGACGACCTTACGCCATCTTCGGAATGGTTGTCGTCGATAAAGACCATGTCCAAGGTTGCGTCGGCAAACTGGCGGGCGGCCACGCGTGACGCGGCATTGATAGTGATGATCCGCAGGTTTGGCCTATCGACATGTATATTTTTATAATAAGCCGGCATGGATGGCAATCTATGGCCATCCATCGTACCATCGTAATTGCCGGTAAAAGATTCGACCGAATAGAGGGTCAGATCGCTGTTGAGGCATGCGATCGCCACCGTCAAGATCGAGCCGCCTTCGTAGCTTCCAATTTCAACCAGCTTGGCTCCCGACGGCAGATTCTTGGCCAACCTGATGTAGGTCGACAGGCTCGATTCAAGAGACATAAATGTCGTTACATCGCCCCTCAATCGGGCTAAAAATGACCGTCCGATCCGATCCCAGAGCACTGCTGGCGCATTACCAAAATCTGGCAACCGCGAGTAAAAATATAACAGATCATCCAACAGATGGTATGACTCCGACGGGAGGTAAAGAAACGGATCTATCGAAAGTGCCGCCTCGCATCCGAAGAACAGATTATATAGGAACCAGCAATAAGGCGCTATCTGGCCTGTCCATCCCGCTCGCAGTTTTTCGCTGTGTGCCCGATTCCAGAACTTGTCGGTCCCTCCACAGTGAATCGTCCGTTGTCGCTGCCGCCCGGCCGAGTGGTTGAGGAGAACGCCGTCCTCGCAGCTTAAGATGGTGTCCCAGTATCGCCAATGCTGGCTCCAAAGGTCGTTTGGCAACGCCTCCATCCCGTCCTCGCCAAGCTGTTTATAAATGACCGCGTTCAGTATACCCTGGTCGCCATGTCCCTTGTAGAGCTTCGCGAGTTGGGGACCGTACTCGGCCTCGTTGGTACACGCCACGGCTTCCGTCAATACTGAAAGTGTTCGCATGTTGACCGGTATTACGCAAAACGACGTCGATATGTATCGGCGACAGAACGCCGGGTTCGCAAAATTGTAAGCCCTGTATCCAGACTCAGCGTAGTCAACTCCTCCGCCGTCTTGGCCACCCATAAATTTTCCAGAACTCGTTGCCTGCCTTGCAATGTCTTCGACGGAAGAACAAAGCAGGCAGTCTGCATCAATCCCGCAGACCACGTCGTAGCCTGCGCGTACCAACCGATCCAGCAGGTAGGTTTTTAACTGCCATGCGCCTAGGACGCGCCCGGGAGCATCCAGCGAACGGGCATCCAGAATCGCAATATTCTTCAACAACCTCTTCTGCGGCTCCGTCATACCGGCCGCATATTTGCAGTTATCCACGACGTATATGTCGCTTTGGGGGTGATAACGTCGGATGGAGTTTACCGTCGCCAGTAGCCCTGGAAAGAACAATTGGTCGCCAACGGTTGCAAACGCCAATTTAAGCGGCATCAGCGGCTCCGCAAGTAAGGTCCGAAGCCGCTTTAATCGACCGATGGATTTTGCACAGCGACTTCATGCTACCTCCGCCAAGTACCCCTCGACTGCCTCGATCACCCGCCCGGGCTTGATCATCGCCATGCACTGCGGAATCACCAAATCTTCGCGCACCGGTGTCGGCCTTTCGCAAAGATTTACCTTATCCTTGAAATCGTTGTCGCCCACCTTCTGGCAACGACTTTTCCAGCAGCCGCCCGTTCCGCAGCATGAAAGCATCCCTACCGTATGCAAAAACTGATGCCCTGGATATGCTTCCCAGTGTGGCGGCTCGCGTCCGCCTGCGATCACCACACAGGGCCTTAAACGGTTGGTCTTCGTCGGCACAGCCGCCGTCAGATGCATCGCCAGCGTCACCGGACATACCACGCCCGCGGTGTGATACATTAGCCGCACTAGTTGTCTTAGCGAAGTCTTGCCCACAAGATTGAACACACCTTTTAGCGATGGATGCCAGTGCCCTGCTTCCCCGCACTGTACAAACTGAATCCGGCCACGAAAATGGTCCACCACCGCCTGATAAAAGTCTGGAGACCACCACTTCGCGGTAAAATCATACTTGCCGCCGGCAAAGATCATCCAAAACGGTCCATTATAGCCGAACATATCTCGTACCTGATGGCCAGAATTTTTCTCCGCGTCGGACAGGTACACGTCGCCGCGGAATTCGCTTGTTGGTATGGGCAAATCCAACTCCCCTTCCAGATAATCTGTATATCCGCGCAGGAAATGCGCTGGCCGCTGGTTGCTCTGATTCACCAGCGGATAGTGCATGGCAATCGTACGAACGGATGAATCTGCACGGCCGAAGTTTCTAACGTAGGGATTATGCTCCCACAACTCCATGGCCGTGGTATCCACTGCAGTGGCAAAGCGCCCGGGATACGCCCGGTGCAGATCCCGCACGACTGCGGTGAGTGTCACTGTATCGCCGGGGCTCAGATGGGCCTTTAAGAGCAGCGACTGGGTGGCTGCTGCGGTACGTTGACGGAGGGTAAAGGCGCGAGCCCTATTTCCCAAGCGCCGTGCACCGGTGGCTACTGCCTGCCTCAAGCCACTGATGCCGCCGACCTGGCCAGAAGACAGTTTCGCCACCACCGGCCACTTATGGGCTTGGCAGGAATCGTGGATCAAGCTCAAACCACCGCGGCCGCAGAGTTTGCAGCGCACTATAAAGACAGGTCGACCATCACGTTCCAAAGTTATGCCGCCGTTGTGCTGACAAACCTGGCACATGGAGGCCCGCATGGTCGCCAGCCGCAATTCGGTGGGCGAGGGCAGAGCAAAGCGCCAGCCCGTCCCGGCGGGTACTGCCGACGGCGTAGCCTTGGTGTTGGCCGAAACCGCTGCGGCACCCAACGTATCCGCTGATAATGGCTGGCGATGCGCGCATTGTCGACACATCTCCACGTGCGGCCTGCCCCCATAGAGATTCAGGTTGCAGCGCACCACCGTCGCCCGCTCGGCCGACACGGCGTGCGTGCAATCGGCAGCGTTGGCGAGCGTTGGCCGTATCTCCATGGTGCACATCCGTTCCGCACTCCTGCAATTACAGCGCCACGCACCGCAGCCCGATCTTCCCGCACATTCTGTATGCAACGCTTTGACCTGTCAAGCCACGTAAGCTGGATGGTTTTGAAGTCCGGCACATCATCGAGACTTTTCCAGTCAAAGAGTTTACCGGTGGTGAGAATAGGCTAGAGGAAGCACTCCGTTGCAGGGGGCATAGTACCTATCAGGCCGGACCACGTATCAGGCTCGATACGTACCAAACAATCCATGCCGGCATTATGCATCGCAACTGCGGCCCGCGTCAAGTGGTGCTTGGTGTAAAAAGCAATCATTTATTATAGGGTGTGTCGTTTTGGCCCGCCAAGGCCATTTTGCTCTCGATTTCTGATGTAAGGCTCTTTTTCGACAGCCTCCGTTCCACCAGTCACGCAGGTTCGTAAATAACGCAAGCGGCTCTTCTTCTCAGACGTTTATTTGTATTTCTTCTGGGGGGGAGCTTTATGTGTGGTTAGGCTCGTCGTGAGTCTGACTGGCTGAAAGGCTGTGAACGGTTACATTTGGTGGAACATGTACTCGCCATCGCGGAATACCGTAACGTTCTGAATCTGCGATACCCGCCTTCCTGGTGCTTCGACAATGCGTTCTATGAAAACCACCAGATTGATCGCCGAGGCGATGGAGCGATGCGGAATGATCTGGGAGACTTCGCCGATCAGGTCTTCCAGGCGGTGCAGGGCGTCCTGGGCGCTGTTGGCGTGAATGGTGGCGACGCCGCCGGGGTGGCCGGTATTCCAGGCCTTGAGCATCGCCAACGCTTCGCCGCCGCGAACTTCGCCGATGACGATGCGGTCTGGCCGCAGGCGGAGCGTCATGCGCAATAGATCATTCATGCTCACCTTGGGCTCGGTGCTCTTGGTCAGCAGTTCCACGCGGTCTGCGGCGGAGCATTGCAATTCCCGTGTATCTTCAATGAGCACCACACGCTGTCGCTGGAATTCTGGTTCATGCAGGATGGCATTGACCAGCGTGGTCTTGCC
>JAJYGE010000042.1 GCA_021785155.1 Planctomycetota bacterium | reverse complement strand
CGACGCCCGTTGTATTCCGGTGGAAGTATCGACTCGACACGGTTACGCCCCCATAACTATTGATATGTTATTTTGGAATCACACTACTAGTGCTCTGTCACAGGCCCATATGTGCCGCGCGAGCGCCTTATAGGAATAGGTCAAGTAAGAAATAACCAATGAACCCAACGGGTCAGATAATTCGGACGACCGGCCTGAAAAACAGCATCCACGGCCAGTCACCGCTATAATTGACCAATGGGCATAAATTGGAGTGCCGGCACGCATGGAATATGAACTCATTGACGATACTGAAGTCCTGCTGGACACTCCAGCCCATTTTCTCTACGTGCCAATTCTGACGGAGGCCGCAAAGTGATGAGACATCCATGCGAAAACAACCCACTCCGCTTCCCGGGCCTCGCAAATACGTTCGAGGCGGCAGCCGCGTTCATACTGATATTAATCTGCAACAGCGTGTCGGCGGCAACTCATTCCAAGTCAATTCCACTGCCACGTACAGCATCGGAAGCAACAACCACAGCAGCCGACAAATTACGGATTATCGCCATTCTCAAGGGCCTCCAGTCGCGCGGCAAAACCTTGCATAATTTTCAGGCCCATCTGGTCGTAAAGGTACATCATCTGCGAACCGATGAAAAAGATATGAGTATCGGGCATATCTGGTATCAGCAGCAGCATGGAAAAACCGAATTTGATATCCGATTTAATATCCTGGTGGTGGATGGTGCCATCGCCAAACGTCATGCGGATCATGACATTGTTTTTGACGGTCATTGGCTGATTGACCGCAATGGCAGCGCCAAAATATTCCGAAAAATTGAGATCGCTCCGCCGGGCAGGAAGTTCAATCCACTGCGACTTGGTCAGGGGCCGATTCCAATTCCCATCGGGCAGAAGCCATCAGATGTGGAAAAAGAATTTCATATCCATCTGCTCCGTGATAAAGCCATGCCACCGCATACCGTTGGCTTACAGCTTATCCCGCGCGATTTGAGCGCGTTTACATTTACGGAGGTGGATTTCTGGATAAATACACAATCCTGGTTGCCAATCAAAATTATCCGCACCGATCCTGATGGCACGCCCACCACCGCAACATTCAGCAAAATGGTCATCAACAACAAAGCCATGCGGCATAATTTTCATTTATCGCCGCCCGGTTCCGGGTGGACCGTTCAGATCAGGCCGTTTCATGCCCGTCCTTGAGGCTACGCCAACAGGCTGGCTACAACCATTTCAACGATACCGACCGGTTTCATCCACCAAAATAATCAGAGAGAATTTTCTTGGCGCTGCTGGGCGGATTCTGGGCAATCAATGCCCGATCTGTGGTGACGATGATAATGCCGGCCATGGCACCGGGAAATCCGTGTACGCCTGGTCGATGCGCCGGTTGTACGCTGTGATGATAGATTTTGGAAAGTATAGCGTGCACCGGGCAGTAGTAACTGTAAATACCTGGCTTGGTGAGTATCAATTTATAGGTATGTACCCCGGCTTTCGGGCCGGGCGTACCCATGAGCATTCCGGAATTAATAACGGGATCGGGCGCACCAGTCAGCGGATCGTACCCACTGACCATGTGATAACCGGTATCTTCATTGACGAAAATCACCGGCTCGCCGGGAGCAACGGCCACCACAGATTCCACGAATGCATTGGCACCGTCCATGTGCACATAAACAGGTTTCATGGAAAGAGCGGTACCAGACGGATTGGCTGCCAAGGGGCGCATGGGATGGAACACCAACAACATTGTGGTGAGCACCGCGCCAAGGATAAAAGAGGCAACGCCTATTCTAACGGTAGGATTCATCGATTTTCTCCATGAAAACAACTTTGTGATCTAAAACAGTTCAACAGAATGCTATACGACGGCAGCCGGCGTCAGGATCTCTACGGCTTCATTTCCGCCAGACCTTCTCGACAGCCATAGTCGATGCAATGACAAGCTGCCGACATAGAGATAGCCAAACATAAAAATCAACATGAAAGGCACACATGAAGCGGCACGATTAAACCATAAGGCAATGACGACACAGGACAACAAATAAAGGCCAATGGCCAGTTCGGCGAATGGAATCCATTGAATTTTGTGTTGAAAGGTCCGCGCGCGACGCTTCCAATGATCAGGTGATTCATTGATTCCCACACCGTATTTGGGCGTACGGATAAACTCGCTCTGATGGCTGAAAAGCCCCTCAATTACCGCGATGGCATTGGCAAGGCTGATACCCATGCCAATGGCCATGAGAAATGGCACCAGTAGAATTCCCGTGAGATAATTTTCTTTAATTTCCCGCTGCGCAACGACATAAAAGGTTCCGGCGGAAAGCGTCAGAAGTGTAAATAAAATCGACATGCACGTCCACAGCAGTGGATAGTCTTTAGATAGTGCACCAGCACCGGCAAAGCAAAATGCGGGAAAAAACAAGATGGCGACCATCACCGCCAAGGGATAAACCACGCCGGAGGTGAGGTGAAAAAAAGCCTCGACCTTCACGGACCATGGTGCGGACGATCGTAAGACAGTGGGAAGTAATTTCACCGCGGTCTGAACACTTCCCTTGGTCCAACGATGCTGCTGCTGCTTAAACGCGGTAATCTCCGGAGGAAGTTCCGCGGGAGACACCACATCGCCTAAATAGCGTATCCGCCAGCCTCGGAGTTGCGCCCGGTACGATAGGTCCATGTCTTCGGTGAGCGTGTCATGCTGCCATCCGCCGGCATCGCGGATCGCGGATTTCCTCCACACGCCGCCTGTGCCGTTGAAGTTAATAAATCTGCCGCTGCGGCTGCGGGCGGTATGCTCGATAACAAAATGACCATCGAGAAATATCGCCTGGGACCGCGTGAGCAGGGATTGCTTGCGGTTGAGATGTTCCCAGCGGGTCTGCACACAACCTATGTGCGCATCGGTAAACTCATGAATGACCGCACGGAGCATATCGGGGCGGGGTACAAAGTCAGCATCAAAAATAGCTATGAATTCACCACTGGCCGTGGCCAGACCATTTTCCAAAGCGCCAGCTTTGAATCCGACGCGATCGGTACGGTGAATATACTGTATATTGAAGCTTTGTTCCCGAAAGGCTTCACAGGTCAGCCGGGCGATCTTGGCCGAACAGTCGGTGGAATCATCAAGCACCTGAATTTGCAGCAATTCACGCGGGTAATCAAGTCCGCAGACTGCGGTAATAACTCGTTGCGCAACATAGCGCTCATTGAAGAGTGGAAGTTGCACGGTTACTGGCGGCAATACCGCAAAGGCGGACGGGCGGGCGGGAATTTGTCGGCAATGTCGGTAGTAGAGATAAACTTCCCAGTATCGATGCAGACCATAAATGGTCAGCACAATAAGGCATGCGAAATAAATGATAATTGGAATGAAGGTTAACGGTTCTTGCATCAGTTCGTGTCCCCGAGGCCGGCTAGCGAATTCCTTGCCTTAAAATAACTCCAACCTCACGCCTGATTTAGAGTTTAAGTCCTGTAAGGTGAGTTTGCAATGACCAACCACTTAAACATACATAATTAGAAATATTTAATGGCATTACAATCTGATAAGGCACATCTACGCTTTTACGTATTTTTCTTGTATTTTCTGAACCAGTGGCTGGGCAACGCGAGGTTCCAACTTTCCGGGATTCCAGGGCACAAAAAAGCCATCCCCATTCATGCGCGGAATAATGTGGTAATGAGCATGCTGAACCGATTGCATTGCTTCGACGCCATTATTGAGCAAAATATGACAGGCCGGGGCCTGGACCGCGGCGCATACCGCACGAGCCAGCGCGGGAAGCCGGCGACCGAGTTCGGCACCAACTTCCGGCGGCATATCGAAGATATTTCGAACATGCGGCTTAGGAATTACAAGCGTGTGGCCGTTGACCACCGGTCCGACATCAAGAAAACACAGGAGGTTTCGGTCTTCATAAATTTTGTAACAGGGTATATCGCCGGCGACGATCCGGCAGAAAACACATTCCGGATTGGAGAGAATTGACTCGGGCATGGTGTGCTCCTGGAATTCCGTCGGTGGCAATGCATCCAAGAATTCAATTTATTCTAAGTTTGCTTATCGTCCCGGGAATGTCGGGAAACAACCGTTGCTCCAACTCCGCGATTTTCTGCACGCGCCGTGCATGGCGCCCATCTTCAAATGGCGACTTTAACCAGGCCGCAACAATGCGACGAATTAATTCGCCACCAAGAAGATCAACCGCAAGACATAATACATTCGCATCGTTATAACGACGGGAAATCTCCGCGGTAAGTTCATCGTGACATATTGCGGCGCGGATGCCGGGTATTTTGTTGGCGACAATTGACATCCCAATGCCACTGCCGTCCAACAAAATTGCGCAATTCGATTTTTGTTCGACCACCGCTAAAGAAGCCGGCACGGCAAAATCCGGATAATCACAGGCATTGGCATCAAAAGCGCCAAAATCTTCAACGCAGTGGCCTTCCACGCGCAACTGATCTAAAAGCTGTTTCTTGATATTGAATCCCCGATGATCACAAGCGATGGCGATGTTCATAATTCCAACTCCGCGAGGCGGTTACGAATCAGTTTTTCCAGCCTTTGAGCGGTCCTTCGATAAACCTCTTCTCCCCTGCCAATGGGATCGTCAATATCACCATCGGGATCTAAAGTAAACGTCTTTTCCGCGGACAGTGCCGCACGGGCGACAATTTCATCCCGATGTGCCCGCGTCATTGTATAAATCATATCCGCCCGACGCAATAAATCATCCGTCAGCGGCGCGGAGCGGTGTTTCCGAATATCAACGCCCATCTCACTGACAACTGATATCGCCTCCGCTGTGGGATGCATTCCGCCGGTCGCGTATACACCGGCGGACCGAATCAGAATATGCCGACTGGCCAGTTCATCCACTGGAATATGCAATTTTTCGGCCAGAATCTGGCCGGCCAGACCGGCCGCCATGGGCGACCGGCACGTGTTGCCGCTGCAAACAAATACAATCACCAGATCTTCCAGTCGCCGAATCACCCGTTCGGCTACCGCGCCTTCGCGCAAAATGTCGACTTGATTTCCTCGTATCCGCACCAGCGTGGAAAGAGTTTTATACCTCGGCAACGGTCCTGGAATCGCTACGGATAATTGATTCTGCAGGAATTCCGGCAGATCGTCGACACTCTCAACGCGCGGATTACCAGGCGCGCCAACCACCGTTACCGGATCACCGGTGGTATCCATAATATGACGGGTTATCTCAATTTCGGTGCATCTGAATGTCAGGCAGCCATCCACCAATGCTTCGTCCGTCGTTGGCCGCCCCATGACGCGCCAGAGCCGTTCCATATCCGCCTGATCCACCGGTAGCTGAATCGCCACCGGTCCCGGCCACAGCCGTCGCACCAGGCGTTTGGCCAGAGGTGGAAAATGAGAAATATACTGTGACAGCCCATCGACCGTCGTAACGTGAATCACCCAGGCCGGATGGCCTTGAATCCTGACCGCACTCTTCAGCGCATTGATTCCGGAGATCTGGGCCAGACTCGCCGCAACGCCGTAAATCGTTTCGGTTGGCAGTCCCACCAATTTACCCGTGCGAAGCGCTTCGGCGGCACGATGAACCTGGTCCGCAGAAGGCTGGCTGGATATAGGTGGCATGACTTTCATTCTTTGTAATTCCATGCTTGATCGCGTCAGCGTTTGTCGGGATAAAACGCATTATAAAACAGTGCATAATTGGTTCGCACCATATTGCACAAATCTTTTCCAAGCAAGTCAACAAAATCCGGCGTTACCGGCTCCACTTGCCGACGAATGCGATGATCGCCGTAAATGGTGTGATATTGATCATTTTCCTGCGTCATTTGCGCCACGTTGTTAAAATCGTGCTCAAAAAACGGCTCTTCCAGATAATCATAGACGCGCTTCATAACGTCCGCCGGATGGGTGGTTAAATCTTCAAAACGCACTACATGAAGCTGCTTGACCAAGTTAGTCTGAATGGCTTCAATCAACCGGCCGATGGCAATGCCGACCGGCGGACCGTTGAGCCAGCGCATGACACGATTGTTGACGGTAATCATGGTTAAGGTGCCGGTGACTTCGTCGGCATCGGCACGGTCACGGTTCTTCCGGAACAGTTTTTCCATGGAAGAGAGAATGGCCCGCAAATCACGGACACAAACAATATATTTCGGATTGGGTACAAATTGCTTTACCCAGTCATGATAATGGAACCAACTGCGGCATTTGTCCACGCACACGGGTTTGTCCGTTACGCCCTCGTAAAAGCCGTTAATGGCGTAGCGGCAATAATTAAGAAACCCCTTCTGCATGAGGTCAGAATCCTGGGCCTTGAACTCGGCGAGTTCCGTGTAATATTTTCTTGATGCCAGCATCAGATCGATGACGCCGCTGGTAGGCGTACAATAGAAACGCGGATTCTGCGCCAATATATTCTGCATCAGGGTTGAACCTGAGCGGGGCAGAGAAGCGTTAAAGACCAGTTTCTTGTCAAACATGAACCCATCCTTTCAATAGATTATTCCAGATCCTGAAAACCAGCGGGAAGTATACACGAACTGCGTTCCAGGCAAAACAACGGCGTCAAAATGCGCGCAATGCGGCACGGTTCATGGCTTCGCATGACCGACAAATACGCTATAATATCGGCGATATGACAGAAGTCTCTACATTCAATGCGCCACCTAACTTGCGAATTGGCAATCTGACCCTGACCGGCAATGTATTGCTGGCCCCCATTGCCGGCTATTGCGATGTATCTTTCAGGCTCGTTGCGCGATCCTACGGTGGGGTGGCATTGGCCTGCACGGATTTACTATGTCCCGAAGGCGTACTGCGGGAAAATAAGCGTTCCATGGAACTGGCGGCCACCTGCTCCGAAGATTCTCCGCTGTGTATGCAGCTTTATGGCGGCGATCCCGCACGGTTGTGTGACGCGGCAAAATGGGCCGCGGATCACGGGGCCGATATTATTGACATTAATATGGGCTGTCCAGTAGATAAAATTACCAAACGGGATGGTGGATCCGCTTTGTTATGCAATGTTCCCGGCACACTGGATATGGCCCAACGCGTGGTAAAAGCGGTGCGAAATGTTCCCGTGACCGCCAAGGTGCGGCTGGGGTGGGATGATCATCGGCTGGTGGCACCCTTTCTGGCCAATAGATTGGAGCAAGTCGGTATTGCGGCGGTGACCGTGCATGGCCGCACCACGGAGATGAGATTTCACGGCACGGTGCGTCTGGACGGGATAGCCGCGGTGGTAGGTGCGGTACAGAAAATTCCGATCATCGGCAATGGTGACATCCGCACACCCAGGGATGCGAAGAACATGATGGATGCCACAGGCTGTGCCGGAGTGATGATTGGACGCGCAGCTTTGGCGGCACCATGGATTTTTCGGGATGTGCAGACGTATCTGCAAACAGGAGAAATATTGTCGCCGCCGCGCATTGAAGAAAAGTGCCAACTGATGCGTATGCATTTCTATAATATGATCCGATTCCGCCATGAACGCGTGGCGATTCTGGAATTCCGCAAACGCGTGAGCTGGTACGCCAAGCACATGAATCCATGCCGGATACTGCGCGATGCGATGCGTGTGATTGACTCGGTGGAAGATTTTGAGGCGGCCATCAACAACTTTCTCTCCTGGCGGCGGGAATGGGAATCAGCTCATCCGGGCTTTTGTGAATCAGCGGAAAGTCGTGAAGAATCAGAGACCATGGCGGCATAAGTGCACGTTTCATTTCTATACCGATAAGGTGTAAACGTATTGCGCCGGCACGGCTCCGCCGAAGCCAAGATGTCTTATCCACAGATTGGGCGGATTTTCACAGCGCGGCTCCGCCGCAACCAAAACGTCTTATCCAGTAGAGTAGAGGACTCAACCCCGCGGCCGCGGACGAGCCGTGGTGGCGTAAGTTGAGTCCCCCCTCATCAAACCGGACGGGCAGGTTTCCT
>JAJYGE010000054.1 GCA_021785155.1 Planctomycetota bacterium | reverse complement strand
TTCTACCTGGGTGCGTGACACTTTGTGCGGGTTACGGATAGCGCAATAGTCTCTCCCCCGAGCGCCGTGGTGATAACCCGGTGGCCGTCAGCCCCCGCGCGGACCAGCGGCACCGCATTACCATGACGGTGCTCCGGGGTATCGTGTTTGCAGCGCAATAAAATCATACCCGCGTAAAGTGTCACACACCCCGACAATTTTGTGTTTTACCTTTGAAGATGACAGGAGAATACCGACACTGTATCGTCTGTATCTTTGGCGAAAGGAAGGTCGTGCATATCATGAAACAATCTAAAACAAATCAAACGGCGATCCGCGACAATGACCGGCAGCACCCGCTTTATAAAGAACCATCCATGGCGTCGCGACGCGATGTAATTAAATTTGGCACCTTGGCGATGGTGGCGACCGCCGCGTTTGCCGGATGCAGCGACATAGGTAATAATCCGGCAGGCGTCATGGGGTCAACAACAGATCGTGGCATTGTGACGGATGACCGTGTTGACATCCGCATTGATCAGGCCTGGAAATTCCTCAAGCATGGTTTTCCGGGGGCGCAGGCCGTTGATGTCAATGATTCCGCATGGACCACAGTAAATTTGCCGCACACTTACAACGGCATGGATGGTCAAACCGGCGCTCCTTATTACCGCGGCCCCGCGTGGTATCGTAAGGAACTGGAATTGCCACCCACGGCAACCGCCGACGGGCGCAAGCAATTCTTTTTGTATTTTGAAGCGGCCTGTACAATTTCGGAGATTTTCTGCAATGGTCATGCCGCGGGCTGGCATATTGGCGCTTTCGCCGGATTCTGCGTGGATATTACACCTTTCATTAACCGCAATGGCCGGAATATTATCGCGGTACGCGTGGACAATGCGTACACCGATCATATCGCTCCGCTGTCCGGTGATTTCAATATGGATGGCGGCTTATACCGGCATGTGCGACTGTTGATTTTAGATGAATTATCCATCAGCCCGTTGGACGACGGAGGTCCGGGCGTATATGTCAAGCAAGTCAGGGTGACGCCGGAGCATGCGGAACTGGAAATCACCACGGTATTGCGCAACGCATCAAGCCGAACAAAAACCGCGGATGTGGAATACCGCGTTTCAGATCACACCGGCAAAGTGGTATTGACGGGATCGGCAACGCGCATTGTCGCGGCGGGCGACACGGGGCAATGCGTTCACAATATTGTGCTCTCTAATCCGCATTTATGGAATGGACGGGAAGACCCGTATCTGTATCAGGTGACGGTGGACATTTTCGATCACAAACGCCGCACAGATCATCTGACACAGACGATCGGGTTGCGCTTTTTTCACCTTGATCCCAACAACGGCTTTTTTCTCAACGGCAAGTCGTATCCGCTCCGCGGCGTCTGTACGCATGAGGACCGGCCCAACAAAGGACGGGCCGTGAGTGATTCGGATTATCGTCAAGATATGGACATTATCCATGAAATTGGTGCCAATTGCGTGCGCATGGCGCATTACCAACACACGCAGGTATCGTATGATGCCGCGGACAAACTGGGCCTGGTGGTTTGGGCTGAAGATGGGCTGGTCAACGGCGTCGCTTATAATGAGCAATTTGCTCACAATCAGCAGCAACAGGTGCGCGAGCTTATCAAACAGAATTTCAACCATCCGTCCATCTGCTTCTGGAGCATGTACAACGAACTGGGTAACAACGGCCCGCATTTCATGGGCGATAAACTGGTGGCAGAACTTAACGCGGAAGCCAAGCGATTGGATCCTACGCGCCCCACCACCGCCGCGGATGATCAATCCCAATCCAATCCCATCGGCTACCTCACGGACATCATTGCCTTCAACCGTTATCCCGGATGGTACGACGGCAAGATGACCGATTTTCCGGCAATACTTGATGACGTGAGAAAAGTCGTTGAGACCAAAGCACCCGGCCGATGCATCGGTCTAAGTGAATATGGTGCGGGAGCCAGCATTTTTCAACATGAAACGCACGTTGTCCAACCCAATCCCGGCGCGTATTGGCATCCGGAGGAATACCAGGCCTTGTTGCATGAGCACGCCTGGGCGGCGATAAAGCAGCGGCCCTGGCTATGGGGTACGTTTCTCTGGGTGATGTTTGACTTCGCTTCGGCATTCCGGCATGAGGGCGATCATCCCGCAAAAAATGACAAGGGATTGGTTACCCGCGACCGCAAAATCCGCAAGGATGCGTTTTTCTTTTATAAAGCGCAGTGGACCCAAAAACCGTTTGTTTATATCACCGACCGTCGATTTAGCTGCCGTCCGGATAAACACGCCGTGTTCAAGGTCTATGCCAATTGCCAGCGTGTGGAGCTTAAACTCAATGGCGAATCACTCGGTTTGCGGCACGGCGTCAATGGTGTATTTGTCTGGTCGGAAACAATTTTAAAAGAAGGGCAAAACCACATTCGGGCCATCGGCGAACATGACGACGGGTATGTGGAAGACGCCTGCATGGTCATCCATGATCCGCGCGCACCGCACCATGCGACGTATCGTTAAGGTGCGGCCATTCTTCCGGCCGCATGGGGTGCGTTGGCACTTTATGAGGGTATTGTTTTATTTCACCGCAAACACGACGCCCCCGGAGCACCGTCATGGTAATGCGGTGCCGCTGGTCCGCGCGAAGGCTGACGGCACCGGGTTATCACCACGGTGCTCGGGGGAGAGACTATTGCGGTGTCCGTAACCCGCATAAAGTGTCACGCACCCGGCCGCGTGGCTTCCGTTGGCACAGTTTGCCGTGCCGCCAAAACGAGGGATCATCCTCCTGCGGCGGGCGTGCGGTTGTCTTCTTGATCAGGTTGGCGGTTCAGGCTGGTGCTTGCAGCGGATTTGGTCAACTGAAAGCTGTCCTGCCGACGCGCTTTTTATGGCTGCGCGGCCCGGATGCGGTAGCGTGGCCGCCCCACTGATAGGCCTTTTCCGGCTAAGCGCATGGCCCAGAACAGGATATACGAAACCATTCCCAGTATCAGAATTATCGCCATGCCGCGGAATGATTGATTGGCGGCCAGCAGGGCGGCGTCATACGCAAAGAGCGAAAACAGCCCGACGAGCATGATGCGTTCACCGCGTTTTCTTGGGGCCTCATGATGATTAAATAATTGCCGCCCCGCCCAGCCAAAATAGATCAACGCCACCACCGCCGGTCCGGATGCGTCAATCAGTACGCCGCGCGTAATACTGCCGCGTAAAAGCATGATCAATACCGCCAGCGCATCAATCAAGGCAACGCCGACGAGGAGCTTCCAGATACCCGCAATTCGCAGGCGCGGACGTTTGGATTCGAGGCGATACGAAATGGCGGTAGCCACGGCGATATGGGTAAAGAGAAACAGCGACAAAATTAAAAAGTCCGCATTGGGACGGCCAATAAGACAATTCACTCCGCGAATCAGGCCCAGGGCGATAAAGCCGACATACCCCAGAAATTTTCCCGTGGCGTTATAGAAAACAATCATGAGGCTGACCGTCATGGCCAACATCAGGGCGACGGGAAAGTTGATCGGTTCAAACCAGGACAACAAAGTTGCGGAAAACAATCCCAAAAGCATTAACACCAAACTAAGCACAATGACCGCCGGTACGCCAAGTCGGCCACTGGGAATGGGTCGCCACGGAGCAAACAGACGATCGCGCCGTGAATCCAGAAGATCATTGAGCGTCATGCCGAAGGTATAGAGAAAAAAAGACGCCAATGCCGCGAGCACAAATTGGGTTATTGGGTCTTTAACCGCGGGCTGGCCGGGAATGTTCAGGAGCATAAGCGTCCAAACATCCGCCACGGCGGTCAGTGCCAGGGCCACGCGCATAATTTGCAAAACAGCCAGTATGGACCTCATGGCGACTCCGAGGTTTCAGGCCTGATATTGATACGTATCGACAATCGCCACAACACAGGCATCCACCGGAAGTGGCGGATCAAACGGATTAGCGGCCTCCCGCCCCTCTTCAAATGCCACCAGCGACCCATCTGAGGCTCCGGTTACATCCACCGCCAGCAGGGTCCAGCGGATAGGTTTCTGGTTAAAATCCAGCGGCTGGATCAGGACGATCCGCTGTACTTCCATACCCGGAAGCCGGACACGAGCTTCAATTCGACCAATAATTTTACCTAAATACATACGTTATTCCATACTCCGGCCATCCATCGCCGCTCCATTCAACTGCCGCTGGCGGGAGGATCAATTAACGCCATAATTCCCAGCCGCATCGGGCAATGGGCATCGGCTTTGAGCATATCCTGCACACCTCGGCCATCACTTACCACCAGCACGCGCGTACCGACCGCCGCCCCCAGCACATCGGCGGCAATTTGCGGAAATCCGGTGGGTTGACCGCCGACAGGATCAATGGGCTGGACGATTACCAGCCGTGCACCGGCCATGGAAGCGTGCTTCCTGGTTGCGGTGACGGTGCCTTTTACCATGGCAATAAACATAATAAGAGCCTCGTGCGTCGGCAATGCGCCGAAATTATCTCAACTGCGTTTGAAGATCAATTGGTCATTGGCATCAATACGATCTATCAGGGCGATTACCACAGCATCCGTGGAGGTGCTTTTCATACTGGGGGTCATGCGGGCGGAACTTCCCTGCGTGAGCACCACCATTTCGCCCTCACCGGCACCGAGATCATCATTGGCCACCAGCATGGTTTGCCCCGGCACAAGCTGCCCGTCCTTGAGAACATGCGCCTGCACCAGTACCAGTTTTTTTCCATCAAAACCGGGATCTTTTACCGTTGCCACAACTTTGCCGATAACTTTAGCGATAATCACAAATCACTCCGGTGCAAACCTAACGTTCAAATCAGATTATCGCACGTTGGCGTGAGGTTGCCAAGGCCGATGGCCATGCAGGCCGAAACAGAGCGTGGCAATATTTCCGGGCAGGCAGCGAAATCGACGGCATAAATGCCGGCGCGAAGAGAATGCTTGGCCTTGGAAACTCGCATCGCGGAGGCCCGCCCGAATTTATTGCCACGCCCCCGAAACAGGCGCATCGGATGGAATGGTAAGGCGCAAAAAAAAGCCCGGTCAATTTTTCCTCGACCGGGCTTTCACTATCGTCATTTCATTACGGACAAAACGTCCGATCTTTTATTTCAGGCTGGCCAGGACTTCATCCTTAACATGATTGGGCACCTGAGCATAGCTGTGGGGTTCCATGGTGTAATTGGCACGGCCCTGCGTAAGTGAACGCAGAATCGTGGAATAGCCGAACATGTTCGCCAGCGGAACTGTGGCATCGATAACCTGCGTGTTGCCACGGTTTTCGGTATTTTCAATCATGGCGCGACGGCTGGAAATATCGCCCTGCACCGGCCCGGCAAACTCAATGGGGGTGGTCACCTGAAGTTTCATGATTGGCTCAAGCAGCACCGGCCCGGCCTTCTTGCAAGCGGATTGCATGGCCAGAATACCGGCCTGTTCAAAGGCGATCTGCGAAGAATCGACATCGTGGTAACTGCCGTCAAACAGCGATACTTTCATGTTCAACATCGGGAAGCCGCCCAACACGCCGGATTTGGCCGCCTGTCGCACGCCATATTCCACGGAGGGAATATATTCCCGCGGAATCGCGCCGCCCTTGATGTCATTTTCAAACAGCAGGGTATCTTCCGAATCATCACCTTCCACCGGGATATACGGCTCAAGTTTGATCCAGCAATCACCGTACTGACCGCGACCACCGCTCTGCTTGACGTGTTTGCCCTGGGCTTCAGCGGCTTTGGTGATGGTTTCTTTGTAGGCCACCTTGGGCTTGCCGACCGTGACATCGACTTTCATATCACGCTTGAGTTTGTTGGCAATGATCTCCAGATGCAGTTCACCCATGCCATGGATAATGGTTTGACCGGTTTCCGCATCGAAATTACTGCGGAAGGTGGGGTCTTCCCGACGCAATGTGGTCAGCGCTTCGCCGAGCTTATTTTTATCGTTGGCGCTTTTTGGTTCAATGGACATGCTGATAACCGGCTCGGGGAATTCCATTTTTTCCAGGAGAATCGGATGATCCGGATCACAGATGGTGTCGCCGGTCAGCCCATACTTAAAGCCCACAACACCGACAATATCGCCGGCTTCGGCATATTCACGCTGAATACGATCCGCCGCGTGCATTTCCCATATACGCGAGGCAATTTCTTTTTTATCGCGCGTGGAATTGATAATGCGGGCACCGGATTCCAGCTTGCCGGAATAAACGCGAACATAGCTCAAATCGCCGTGCTGATCGCTGACAATCTTAAATACAATGCCGCAGAACGGCTCGTTAATATCGGCCTTGCGGATGAGTTCCTTGCCCTTTTCCCGCACATCGTGTCCCACCATCGCCGGCTTATCCAGCGGGCTGGGCAGGTAATACACCACCGCGTTGAGCAGCAGTTGCACGCCCTTATATTTCAAGGCGGACCCGCACAAAACGGGATTGATTTTAATAGCACAGGTGCCCTTGCGCAGGGCGGCCTTGATTTCATCATTGCTCATGGGCAGATCGGAAAGATATTTTTCCATCAATTGATCATCACATTCAGCCGCTTTTTCAATCATGTAAGCACGCGCCTGATCGGCTTTGGCTTTGAATTCAGGGGGTATGGGTATTTCACCCCAGGTGCGGCCCTTGGATTCCTCATCCCATTGATAGGCCTTCATTTCCAGCAGATCAATGACGCCGGCGAAATGTTCCGCCGCACCGATCGGAATCTGAATTGGAACCGGATTGGCTCCGAGACGGTCATGAATCGTTTTGACGCAGAATTCAAAATCCGCACCAACTTTGTCCATTTTGTTGACAAAGCAAAGTCGCGGAACGTGATATTTGGTGGCCTGCCGCCAGACTGTTTCCGACTGCGCTTCGACGCCTTCTCGACCGTCAAACACGGCCACCGCACCGTCGAGCACACGCAAAGAACGTTCAACTTCCACGGTGAAGTCAACGTGTCCCGGGGTATCGATCAAGTTAATGATGTACTCTTCGCCATCGTCGGTGCCATTGATACGCCAGGGACATGTGGTGGCGGCGGCGGTAATGGTGATACCGCGCTGCTGCTCTTCTTCCAGGTGATCCATGACCGCGGTGCCTTCATGCACCTCTCCGATCTTATGGGTCTTACCGGTATAAAATAAAATACGTTCAGAGACGGTGGTTTTGCCCGCATCAATATGCGCCGCAATACCAATATTACGATAATGGGTTAAATCGTGTGCCATGATATGTACCTCTGTTTCCTTAAAGAATAAAAAACTTCTGAAATTCCTGATCACCATCGAAAAAATAAACCCGCCAGAAGCGTCCTTCTCCGCCGAGCGGCATGACCGTTTCGGCAGGGCGTTTCTCGCGGGCACAGACTTCAGTGGTGACACTCCACCGCACCGTGCCGATGTTTCACCCATGCCGGGCGTCGCATCGGCCGCGGGGCATGGGCTTAGAAAATATCTATGAGCAGTTTCACCTTTCAATCCTTGTAACAACCAGGCTCAAAAGCCATCGTGTCCGGCACTATTTTCTCCGCCGGCAAACTGCGTTCCAATATCTAGTGCTCTGTTCCCTCCGTCACTACCGGTTGCTTGGCCTCAAACCGGCCAGATGCCAGGTGTCGGCGGCGAGAACCGAGTTCATAAACCCCTTGAGCCGACACGACGCCGCAGATGGCCGGTTTCAGGCCAACCCTACAGGCGGGGGCCAAGAGGCCGTCGGCTTTGTCGCTCGTCGTCAACGTATGTATCCATACGCAATCCTCCTCGCTCCGCGCCCACAACCTCTTGGCCCTCCGTCAACCCGTAGTGACGGAGGGAACAGGGCACTAGGATAACAATAACCAGCCCCTTTATGCAAGTCCGGAAGAATCATTGAATTTGCTTTGGGTGTGTGACACTTTACGCGGGTTACGCATACCGCAACAGTCTATCCCCAGCGCACCGTGGGAATACCCGGTACCGCTTTCCCCCCA
>JAJYGE010000338.1 GCA_021785155.1 Planctomycetota bacterium | reverse complement strand
ATCCGATTCGATCTATCCGGATTCATCTTTGCGACAGACGATATACACGCATCACCGGTTGCGCAGGGAGGCGGTGTTTTCGAGAATCTTCAGCAGTTGCCGGGCGGAATGTTCCCATGTGAACTCCGCACTGCGCTGCACGCCGCGCTGGCGAAGTTGCCGACGGAATTCCGGATCATCCGCCAGCGATGAAATGGCTTCGGTCATTGAGTCCACCTCGTCGTGGGAGAAGTAAATCACGGCATCGCCGGCCAGTTCGCGCAGCGACATCATGTCGCTGCATGCAACAGCGCAGCCGCAGGCCATGGCCTCCAGGACTGACAGTCCGAATCCTTCAAAGCTCGATCCGCAGCAGGTCAGCATGGCGTCGCGGTATAATTGGGCCAGAACCTGATCCGATGGCGATGCTATAAACACCACGCGATTCAGAAAGTCGGAAGCCATGATCTGCTGATAAATGGCGGTTTGAGTCCAGTTGTTACGTCCGGCGAAAACAAGAATTAACCGCGGATGCGATTGGAGAACGCGCTGCATCGCCAGCCAGACATGCTGATAATTACGGCGTGGAATATCGGATCCAACCATCAGGATATAGCGCCGTTCAAGATTGTACAGTTCGACAAGCTGCCGGTGAATCCGGGGATCGGTATCGGGAGTAAACGTTGGATTAATACCGTTGTGTATAATATCCAAGTGCTCCCGGGGCACGTTATAGATGGCCAGAATATCGTCGTGTGTCTGCTGAGAAACAGCGATGGTGCGGCTGGCGCGTTGAACGGCCTGGCGGTGAATTACCCGCTGCCTGGTGCCCTCATACGTGCGGCGTACACGCGGATCAAGTTCACAGGATAAATCATGAATGGTATGTACCATCGGCACGCTCGACGACCGGGGCAGCCAGGCTGAGAAACTGTGTAGAATTTCCCATGGTTCCCGTCGGCCCGGGCGGGCGGCATCACGATGAAATAAGCCCTCAATGCGTTCCATGGTGGAGAATCGTCGTTCGGGATGAATGCGGGCGATCTGAAAGTTTTCGGGCAGAAAATCAATGACACTGGCATCAAAATCACGCTGATAAGGCAGGTGATTCTCCAGCAGAATAAAAAACTGGTGATCGGGCGCTATGGCTGCCCATTGCGCAACGATATTCCTGGCCAACTGTTCGATACCCGTGATGTGCCGGGTCACCAGCGGTGTGGCATAAAGAGCGATTTTCACGATCTCTCCTTACCGGATGAAAAGATGTGATCTACTGCTGCGATGATCTTTATTCCTTCGGGGACTTTTCCCACGGTGTGGTCAACGCGGCGTTGCGGGTGCTTATGAAGGCCGTGTCATCTGGCTTTTAGCAATGGCTTCTTTGGCGGCCTTGTCTGTTTCTTCCAGCACTTCGTCAACCAATCCATAGGCCTTGGCTTCGCGGGCGTCAAAATATTTATCGCGTTCCTGGTCTTCCGCCACCTTTTCACGCGGCTGGCCGGTGAGTTTGGCCAACAGATCCGTCAGCGTTTCCTTGGTTTTAAGAATTTCTTCCGCCTGAATGGCAATATCCGCGGTCTGCCCATAAATACCGCCGAATGGCTGATGGATCATCACTTTGGCGTGCGGCAGGGAATAGCGCTTTCCTTTGGTTCCCGCAGCCAGGACGACCGCACCACCGCTCATGGCCTTGCCCACGCAGAACGTCGCGACATCGCAGCTCAGAAATTTCATGGTGTCGTAAATGGCCAGCGTATCATCCACCGCGCCGCCGGGGGAATTAATATACAGGTTAATATCCTGATCTTTGCGGACGGATTGCAGATACAACAGCCGCATAATCACGCCCGTTGCCGACGCATGGTCAATTTCTCCCACCAGAAACACCACGCGATTTTCCAGGAGCATTTCATCTACGGTCATCTGCCGCCACCGTTGATAGTCCGCAATTCGTGGCCGCATCGGCAGTTGGTCGGATGTGGCGAGCATTTCCGGAGCATGTGTCGCCTGCGTGGCACTGGAAACCGGGGAAATCGGGCGACCCTGTGAATCAAAAAGTGTCATCGTGTTTATTTCCAAATAAAGTTCAAATTCGGCGTCAAACTCATACGTCTCCATCATACGCGCCCAATCGCCTCTCGGCCAGCGCGTTCCATCATGCAGGTAATGGCTCGTTAAAATCGCGCCTGCGGTGGAATATTCTATCTTTTTTTGAAACGGCCGCAGTTCCTTGCGTTACATTCCGTTTAATGCCACTCCCGGGACATTCAATTCACGACGTTCATTCCGGCAGGCTCTTACCGTCGGCGGCGGGTGGGGAAGCGACCGGAAATGGGGCGGCGGGTGACGGTGGGTTCCGCGGCGGTGAAGGATGTTGGAGCGTAGCCGTCGGGGGCCGCCGTGTCCGGCCGTGTAATCAGGGATTCGCCCGCCGCACCGCCCTGATCGGACTGATGCGTCTGACCATGGGCCATGGCTCCCGGTCGCTTACTGGGTTCCATCGATGGCGTAAATCCAGGTATTCTGTATTCTTCCAGCAGATGATTAATCATCTTTTCAATTTCAGTTTGCAACTGCGCCTGCCCGATGGAGACGAATGTAAACGCTTTGCCGGTGGCACCCATGCGAGCCGTCCGGCCCACGCGATGCACATACGCCTCGGGATCTTCCGGAACATCATAGTTAATGACATGGCTGATTTCATGAACATCAATACCGCGGCTGGCCAGATCGGTGGCCACCAGCACATTAATTTTTCCGGTGCGGAATCCGCGCATCACACGCTCACGCTGATTTTGCAAGAGATCGCCATGAATAGGCGATGCGTTTACGCCGCGCTCGGACAATCCATGCGCCACTTTATCCACACTCCGCTTCGTGCGGCAGAATATAATAGCCAATTTCGGCTGCTCATGTTGAATGAGAAAACGCAAGGCCCGCAGCTTATCCCATGGCTGCACGCCTACAACATATTGCACCGCTTCCGGATTGGTAAGCGTTTCATCAGCCTTGGCCGTAAAAATCCGCTGCGGATTAGTCATGTGCTGGTGCACCATGCGTTCAATATCATCATTGATGGTCGCCGAGACAAAAATGGTCTGTCGCGGTGCCTTGCATAAAGCCAGTATCTTCCGCACATCATCGCGGAAGCCAATGTCAAACATCCGGTCCACTTCATCAAACACGACAAATTTCATATTGGCCAGCGGTAACGCGCCGCGCTGATTCAAATCCAGAATACGCCCCGGCGTCCCCACGACGACGTGCGGGTTGCGTTCCAGAAGTTTGGTCTGATGCTGTATTTTCTGCCCGCCATAAACCACAATCATGCGGGTGTTTTTATGGCGACCAAAGCGCACCATCTCCGCTTCCACTTGAATGGCCAGCTCACGCGTGGGCGTGACAATCAGGGCTTGCAAAGGCTGCGCAGGCTCTATGCGCTGCAGAATCGGGAGTCCGAACGCGGCGGTTTTTCCCGTGCCGGTGCGGGCCTGCCCGATGACATCCGCCCCCTTGAGTGCAGGGGGTATCATGAGGCGCTGAATCTCCGATGGCTCAACAAAGCGCAATTCGTCCAGTGCCATGACGATAGCGGGTTCCAGTCCGAGGGCGGCAAAAGCGTTAGGCGGTTCAATTTGCGACATGCGATCCTTGTACGTTCTCATCTGTCATTATCAAGATCATCATAAGGCTTGTCCCAATACGGTCAACCCCATTACCGCAAGATAATGACCCGGTGCCGCTCAGTACGCCACGACAAAAACATATCGGCCCGATCCAACATGCAAAACCGCATATCGGCCGACGATGGCCGCGGAGCGAATTCCCGTTTCAGGGAAAAATCGGCCTTGTTGAAAAATACGGGTGTGGCCATGGTAAACCGTCACCGATGTTCCGGAATGTCCCAAGAGAGGAATTTTTACCACACCCCGCGCGTTAACCGGCACGCCAATCCGCAGTTGCAGGCCATTGTCAGTACGCTGCCACTTAATGCTGGCCCGCCCACGTATGGTGGACACGGAGGCCCGCGCCCAGGTTAAATTACCAAAGACTCCCGGCTGGTATTGTATTGTGGCATAACCGGGTTGCAGCATTTTAATACCGCCAACCGCCTGATAGAGCCACGCCGCCACTGAGCCGGCGAGGAACATGTGGTTGAAGGATTCATCCGGCACGTATTTCCATTGCTCCCAAAATGTGCCGGTGGCATGTCGGCTTAGCAGCATGTAACCCCAACTGGGATAGGTGCGTTGGGTGGCCAGGGCAAATGCGGCGGTTTGACCTTGCGTATTTTCCAGTGCGGACATGAGTTCCAACGTGCCAAGACAACCGGTACTAAGATGCTGATTACGCTTTTTTATATTGGCAATAAGACTTTCAAGTACCGCACCACGTTCCACTGGGCGAACAATGCCGAAAACCAGGGCAATCGCATTGGCCGCCTGTTCGTCACCGCAATAATATTGGCCGCGATGCAAATACCGGGCATTGATGGCGGCTTTGATTTTATGACCAATGCCAGCGTAATAAGCCGCCGCTTTTTGGTGTCCCAGAGCGATCGCCATGCGGCTGGTCAACATGCAGATGCGATAGTAATAGGCACTGGCGATAAAGCTGCGGTTGGGATGCCCATAGCCGAGAGGACTTTCCCAATCATTCCAGAGATTCAGCATATCCGTGAGCGGTTTGCCGAATTGATCCACCCACGGAGCGTTGGCATGCATCAGATAGTCATGCTCATTGGTGTAGTGGGTGAATCTCTGAATTCTGGTATTAAACACCACCGTACCGCCAAGTTTGCTCCACAGGTTAATGCAACAATTGGCATAGAGTTTGGCGCGTCGATAGCAGGCGGGCAGATAGCTGCGATCCCCGTATGCCTGCCAGTAATCCCACGGGATAAACAGGCAATGCGAATCCCATGTTATGGAGTTATCCTCACTTAACAGCAAGGCACCAGCCTGGCCCTCCGGCCCCACAAACTTATTGGAAATATTGATCCATTTTTCCCGCCAGAAATTAGCCGCATCAAAATAGATCATGGACGCGGATGCCACACAAAATGCGTCAGCCCCCCACGGCTCACGCTCGCCGCGCTGATCACAGGCGGTTTGAGTAAATTGCATGTTATCGGCTTCACAGGTAAAAAACGCGCGATTAATACGGTTTAAAAGAGAGTTGGAACATGCAAAGTGCGCGCGATGCCTTGTGACATCGGCAAATTCCCAGATCATTTTCAGCGTGTGCAGTGTGGGCCTGCCCGGAAACCCGGTAAGTTCCACATAATGAAAACCATGATACGTTAAATAAGGCTGCCACTGTTCTTCAGCGCCACCTTTAAGGGTGTAGGTATCGGTCTGGCTGGCTCCCAGCCCGCCCAGCGTCAGTGATCGCCGATCCAGTAATCCATTTTTATAAATGTGCTCCGCAAAACGTAAGCGAATTCGCGTGCCGGCCGGCCCTTTTACTTTCAGCCTGGCCCATCCGGAAATATTATTGCCAACATTGTATATGTACACTCCCGGGGCCGGCTCTGTCATGGATGTGGCATAAAACCTTTTCTGTATTTTACAGTTATTCAGCACAGCCAGCGCCGCCTTAGGGCGCTGGGCGTATACAGTAACCGGGGCCCATGCCGACGCATTGAACCTCGGCTTATCCCAGGCCGGTATTTGCTTTTGCGCATCGTAGTCCTCGCCGCCATATTCAGTTGCGGCAATTACCGGACCGCCGTTAAGTCCGCGGCATTGGGCATTGGTCGCGCCGATATGCAGTGTGCTGCCATCGGTAAACCAGACTTTTATATCACAGAGCAGAATATTGTTGCGCCCCGCTCCCGGCGCGCCATACATGGCCCCGAAGGCATTGGCTTTTCCCGCCCGCAAAATTTTGGTGATATTAAATGTGTAGTAATTGGTCTGGCCGGGAAAATCACCATCGAATAAAAGCACATCCCTGGTGGGTCGCACGCCGTTAACATAAAAATCAAAAAAAGCGTTGTGAAACTGCCGTCCCGCCACATACGCCCGGGCATGTAAAATATGCTTGCCGCGCGGCAACGTGAACTGGCCTCTGATGAGATTAAATCGTCCGCCAACCCAATTTCCCTTCCAATTGTTGGGGGCATTGAGAATTCCGGTTTCAAACTCAGCGGAATTACTCCAGCCACTGGGCTGTCCATCCCGTCCCCACACCCTAACCCGCCACCAGTAGCGCGACATGGGCTTCAGGACCTCCCCGGCATACCGAACTCCATTTTGTAATGATGATACAACCTGGCCTGAATTCCAAAGCAATTGCGTTTGATGGATCAGATGAGCGTGCGAATCTGCCAGTGTAATCTGGTATGAACTTTGCTTTTCATCGCTCGTGGTGGAATGAAGAATCCAACTGAATTCAGGTTTTGCAGAATCAATCCCCAATGGATGAGGTACGTTATTTACGCGAAGCCGCAAGGGGGCCGCCAGACGGCCACATGCAGTGTTGTTTACCGCCGGGGAAGCCGATGCCATATTGGCCATGTATGCTGATGCGCCCGTCGATAAGAGCAGGACCCCACAGATAAGAACAAAATCTTTTTTACGTCTTACCCATTGGGCCATTGTGGCCGAACGATTGAAATGGAAAGAGCTTCCGCTGTCCATCAGATCTCCTCGCGTTAAGAGTGTCGGGTATTCGCGTTTTCAAGCGCATCACATCAGGTGCCCGGACATTGTCGAAAAATGGAAAATCCGGCGAGATCAATGCTCCTGCGACGCAGCCATGACAGATTATGCATTAAACAGAAAGTGAACAATATCACCATCCTGAAATACATACGTTTTTCCTTCTGAGCGCAACTTGCCGGCAGCGCGGATGGCCGCCTCGGTTTTATGGGCCAGCAGATCGGTGACATTGTAAACTTCCGCGCGGATAAAGCCCTTTTCAAAATCAGAATGAATCACACCCGCCGCCTGGGGCGCAGTGGCACCAATGGGAATGGTCCAGGCTCTTATTTCTTTGGGTCCGGCGGTAAAATAGCTCTGCAGACCTAAAAGTTTATAGGCCTCGTGAGCCACCGTTTCCAGCGCCGGTTCCGTCATACCCATATCGGCCAGCATTGCCGTGCGATCTTCCGGCGTTAATTCCGCCAGTTCTGATTCCAGCTTGGCACACACCGGCACGACCACACCGCCCTCTGCGGCCGCCCGGTCACGCACAACGTTTACCAGTGGTCCCTGCCCGTGCGGATCTGATTCATCCACGTTGGCAATATAAAGTACCCGTTTAGCCGTTATTGGCCCCAATTGACGCACAATTTTCCAATCATCAGGCTTCCAAGGGGCTAATGAACGCAAAGGCTTGCCGAGTTTAAGCGCCTCCACAAGTTTTTCTATTACGTCGACTGACGCAATGGCGTCTTTATCGCCGGCCCGCGCGTTGCGCCGTTGCTTATCAACAGTTTTTTCCAGACTCTCCAAATCCGCCAGCATCAATTCCGTTTCCACGGTTTCAATATCGCGCAGGGGATCCACCTTCCCGTCCACATGCATGACATCACCATCTGCAAAACAGCGCACAACATGCAGTATGGCGTCCACTTCCCGAATGTGCGATAGAAATTTATTGCCTAACCCCTCGCCAGTGCTGGCTCCCTTCACCAGGCCGGCGATGTCCACGACCTTCAACAATGCCGGGACTGTCTTTTCCGTTTCAATTAATTGTCGTATTTGCTCCAGCCGGCGATCCGGCACGGCCACCACACCCACATTCGGTTCAATGGTGGCAAATGGATAATTCGCCGCCAGCGCCCCGGCATTGGTTAAAGCATTAAATAACGTCGATTTTCCGACGTTTGGTAATCCGACAATTCCAACTTCCATGCGGTTTCCTATTTTGATATAAATTCACAGAACTATTCTCGGCATTACGTCATCAGGCGTAGCGCCTCCCGGTGCTGAAGTTATAGCCGTTTTACCGCCCGGTGTCGCTTGGTCGGGTCACCTTTGTGGCCGAATATTGTCATGAATTCATTCTGATGTGGAG
>JAJYGE010000080.1 GCA_021785155.1 Planctomycetota bacterium | reverse complement strand
AGGAAACAGAGGGAAACCCGCCTTCATTGGCGGCATATCATGCCCACCGCCAGCTCCTGCATGTTACCATGCAGTTCGGGTATTTTAATGATTACTGGTTTCGCTATCATGATGTGGCCCCCAATCGGCCCAACCTGCAAAATGTGACGCGAATCAGTTTAAGTCTGAAAAAGTGGGGAACGGTATATCTGCGCACATTTGAAGATTATTCTTACGATGTTCGCAATCCGTATATCAATGCGTTATCCCGCGGAATTGCCGGCAGCCCCGCCGCGGGCGGCAATATAGCCTACGTTCCCTCCAGCAATTTCACTGAGGCCGATATTACCATCGGCTATCAATATGACATCATGAATGTATTTCGGTTTGATACCGGCTACACCAATTTCATTACGCCGGTAAGCCAATATTTTGTCCCATCCGCCAATCCTATCGCCAATACCATCATCAGCCACGGTCAGGCCGACAGCCAGGAGGCTTACATTCGCTTGAGCTTCGATGATGATCGGTATCTCGGGCAATTTGCATTTCACCCCTTTGTGCTCGTAGGTTTTGATTATAATGGGGCCTATTACACCAGCGGAGCCGGGCAATATTTTGAAGTTGGCATGGATCCGGTTTTTGTGGTGCCCCATACCGGCGGATTGACCATTTATTCTCCGCTGAGCGTTTCGTTCATTCACGATGAGAAACGCCTGGATGTCAACCAGCGCAGCTATCGCGACGGATATTTGGGCACATACGTAGGCACCACGCTGGCCTACCCGCTTAATGGGATTTTCAATATCCCCGCGGACCGTGGCCATTATGAAATCGGAGCGGTGATCGACAGCATTTTTGCCGGATCCAGGTATTCGCAACCTGCCGGAACCCATAGCGACGCCACGATTCTTGGATTGTTTATCCGCATGAGCTATTAACTATCTTTCACCGCAGCGGCCCAATTCGGGTAATATAAAAATATGATTGCTCCCTTGCAGGTTATTATTCTTCTTCTGATGGTGGCGACGTTCGCCAGTGCGCCACAACGGCCTCCCGTTGCCCTTTCTCAATCCATGGTGGTTCTGCTGGTGGTTCTGGCGCATGGCGGATTGCTCGTTGCGGCAAAGCGCGGATTCACACGCATTGGCCGGAAACTGGAATCCGGCATCTTTTCGAGTTTGGAGGCGGGAACCGCGATTCAGAAAGCAATCCGTCGCCTGATGGCATTGAACACACTATTGCTGGCAGCCGATCTATGGCTTTTCGGATTTGGCTGGCTGGTTAAATTCCATTGGAATACCCGGCACCTGCCCGTGATGTCCTCGGCCATCTGGCTGATCGCCCCGGTTCTGACCTGGCTGGCAATATGGTATCTGGAATATCCGCTGGAAGTGCATATCCACAGAATCTCTGAGCTAACACAGGGCGACAGCGACTATCCGACACATCCACAGCCTTCGCGAATGCAATACGTCAATATGCAGTTCCGCCACGGCCTGTCGCTGCTGATTGTGCTGCTGGTCTTTGATCTTCTGACCGTTCCATTTACAGCGCTGCTGAATTATCTGAATTTAGGCAGTTGGTCGGCTGTTGCATCGTTGCTGCCGGCAATGGCTTTATTTCTGGTATTGCCGGCAGTGGTGGTACGTTACTGGCGGACCAGCCGTCTTCCGGACGGGCCGTTGCGCACGCGGCTGGAAGATTTATCCCGCCGCAAACGCGTTGGTTTCATGGACATACGTATATGGAATACCTATTACCGCATTCCCAATGCCGCGATATTGGGACTCCTGCCCTGGTGCCGGTATTTTCTGCTTACCGACCTGCTTCTGGAGCGTCTGGAACCACGCCAGGTGGAGGCGGTCTTTGCGCATGAAGTGGGGCACGGATACCATCGGCATATCTGGTGGTATCTGCTGACGTTTACCGCTGCGGATTTACTGGGCACTGGAATATCTCTCTGGGCCGGAAATTACTGGGCATTAAGTGCAAATACCTCCATGCTGCTGAATTTTTCGATTGTCGGCATTTTGGTGGTATTTGGCTTTTCGCGCGTGAGCCGCCTGTGTGAGCATCAGGCAGACTGGTTTGCGGCACGGCATATTGCCGAGCGTGTCGGCGCCACCGTTCAGGTTCCCGTTGCCTGCGCGGCGGCGTATGTATCCTCCGGTGATAATGGCGCAACCCCATCAGCCGAGGCCAATGAGCACCCAACCGCTACGGTCGAAACGCCGGCGCAAGCCGGGGCACGGATATTTTCTGAAAGTTTAACCGCACTGGTGGGCATGACCAATCGACCGCGTGATCGCGCCGGATGGATGCATCCGAGCATGCAAAACCGCGTAGACCTGCTGGCCGCGATGGCGGTATCTCCGAAAATGCAAAAGCAATTCACCCGCCGGATATGGTTGATGCGGGTGGGTATTATGATTGCGGCCCTGGCGGGCGCAGCACTGACATTCTGGGCGGCTGGCCAATAAGTGACTCAACGCATCTTATAATTGCGTTTAGTATTGCGTTTCTTTGTCATTTTTCCACCCTGGGGCGTATAATTCCCGGCTTGTCTGACGCGTGTCGGCTTTGAGGAATATGAACATGCATAAAGATTTTGTCGGTTGGGTGGAAGAACATCGCGGAACACAATATGACCTGCATACAGATCATATCAACCCAGCTTTTGTGAAAATGCTTAAAACCATCGGTTTTGACCGCAATTACACGCGCGGAGAAGGGGCTTATCTCTGGGATGGCGCGGGCACAAAATATCTCGACCTGTTAACCGGTTGGGGTGTATTTATGCTCGGACGCAATCATCCCAAAGTGCGCGACGTACTGCGGCAGATTCTTGATGCCAACAGCCCCAATCTTGTCCGCATGGATTGCAGCATTTTAAGCGGTTTGGCCGCCGAAGCACTCGTGCGGCATACCCCCGCCGGGCTTAACCGGGTGTTTTTCTGCAACAGCGGAACGGAAACCGTGGAGACGGCAATAAAATTTTCACGCTGCGCAACGGGTCGGCAAAAAATCATCTACTGCGAGCACGCATTTCACGGACTGACCACCGGGTCCTTGGCGATTAATGGCGCGGACTTTTTCCGTGAACGTTTTGGCGATCTTTTGCCCCACACCCAAGCAGTTCCATTTAATGATCTGGTATCGCTGGAACAAGCACTTGCAAAACACGATGCGGCGGCGTTTATTCTTGAACCCATTCAGGGTAAAAGCTGCGAGATTGTCGCAGACGGTTATTTAGCCGAAGCACAACGCCTGTGCCGCAAGGCCGGCACTTTGCTGGTTGTAGACGAAGTACAATCCGGTATGGGCCGCACCGGCAAATGGTTTTGCTTTCAACACTGGCCGGAAGTGGAGCCGGATATTATCTGTGT
This sequence comes from Planctomycetota bacterium, assembly GCA_021785155.1. Next base: position 4,711 of record JAJYGE010000080.1, on the reverse strand, counting down.
CGCCAAAGGCCTCTCCGGCGGCTTTATTCCCGTTGGAGCGGTGATAACGCGCCCACGCATTATGGATGCGGTGTTTAACTCCATGGAACGCTGCGTGGTGCATTCCAATACCTTCGGCCAGAATGATCTGGCCATGGCGGCGGCACTGGCGAGCATACAGGTTATTGAAGAAGACAAGCTGGTTGAAAATGCCGATGAACTGGGCCGCTATGCGATGGCGCGCCTGGCGGAAATCGGCAAGACCTGTCCATTTGTCATGGAAGTCCGCGGAAAAGGGCTGATGTTCGGCATTGATTTTGCCCGTCCGGAAAATTCCCTCAAGCTCCGACTGGCATGGGATATGCTCCATAAACTCAACTTTGGCGTTTTTGGACAGATGATTATTATCCCCCTGTTGAAAAAGCACCATATTCTCACTCAGGTGGCGGGATATCACACCGAGGTTATAAAATTTCTCCCGCCGCTGGTATCGACAAAACAGGACATGGACTGGTTCCTCCAAGCCATGCAGGATGTTCTTGCCGACACGCAAAAATTCCCCGGTGCCGCATGGGATACCGTACTGGGGCTGGCGAAAAATGTTGTAAAAGCTTAACCGCGGCACCGCTTCACCGGCATTGTGTGATAATGCCAACCGGTGGATGCTCTTATTTGCTTGTCTTCTATGGGTCCGATTCATCGAAGAGTTTTGAAAGATACGCTGCGGCTTACGCGGTACCCCCGCATCGTGCTGGGCATCGCGTTGCTGCTGGCGGGCATCAGCGTGTTTCTTGCCTGCACACGCCTGCGGATTTCCACGGATCAAAACAAGCTTTTTTCCTCGCATGTGGCGTTCTTCCATCAATACCTCCAGTTTATTAAACAATTTCCGGAAAATGAGGCCGCTTATGTGGTCATAAAAGCCCGTGATCCAAGCCATCCACCGGCAAGCAGCCAATGGATTAAAGCCGCCAATGCGATAACCGCATCGCTTACACACATGCCCAAATATGTAAAATCAGTGGACAGCCATGTGCCGCTTAAAGAGCTTGGGAATCAGTCGCTTTTATTTGCCTCATGGTCGGACGTGCGGGCGGCGGCCAATGGGGCTGGTACATTAGCGCAGTTGGCATCCGTCTGGGGAGAAAAGCCCAGCCTGCCAATTTCCCTGTTTGGCAGTACCCGTATGCAACGATTTCTGCGACTGCTAAGTACGCAGGCACCGACCCTGCAAACCACTGCTTTCACCGGTGCCATTGGCCAATCCTGGCTTCAGGCGATAAACCAGCCGACGGCAAGACCCGTTGCAGTTCCGGATTTATCATCTCTATCGGCATCGGGGCCAGCCACTCCGGCATCCGCGGGCTATTACTACATTCGCGCGGGAAATGGTTCAGAACACCTGCTGCTGATCAACGTATACCCAAAATTCACCTTTGACTCTCTGGCCGCGGTATCGCTGCCTCTGGACAAAATTCATGCAGCCATGGTGCAGGCCGCCAAGCCGTTTAATTCAGAATTTACTTTTGGCATGACTGGCCGTCCCGTACTGGCGGCCGATGAAATGCGGATCACCACATCAGACAGCGACAAGGCCGAGACATTGGCGATGATTGTGGTGCTGATTGGCCTGATTCTCATGCTGCGATCCATCTGGATGGGATTTGCCGCCGGTCTGACACTGGCCATTGCCATCGCTTGGACGTTCGGGTTCGCCACCATTTTTGTTGGCGAGTTGAATTTGCTATCCACGGTGTTTGTCATTGCCCTGATCGGCATTGGCATGGATTATCTCATACAAATCATGGTGCGTTATCGGCGGGAAGCCCGACGTTATGAAAGACAGCAAGCAGTCTGGGCCCGGGTTTTCCGTTACGCCAGCCCACCCATTGCCACATCCTGCGCCGGGGCGGCAGGTGCTTTTCTGGTGGCATTAACCACACATTTTCGTGGTGATGCGGAACTGGGATTTATCGCCGGCGGCGGTCTTTTACTGTGCCTGCTGGCAGGTTACACCGTACTTCCCGCTCTGCTGGTATTATTTCCCCCAAAACTTGGTAAAGTCCAGCCTGCCCGCCGATATACCGATGACCGTCCCCCGCCGCGCGCGGGCGTGAAAAATTTCCTCGGCCTGGGAATTTGGCTGGCAATCCTGATCGGACTGATTCCCTTTGCATTGAGCCTGCGGTTTGATCCAAACCTTCTGGATTTACAAGCGCGCGGACTTACCTCGGTAAAACTTGTTAAGGAAATGCCCACCTGGTACGCAGTGGTCGTGTCAAAATCATTGGCGCAATTAGCGCCCATCCAGGCGGCACTCAATAAAGCCGCTGCCGGCAGCACATCTCCCGTTTTGTCCACCAGCAGTCTCTTGGATGCTGCTCCAAAGCAAAAATATCTAGCGACACACAATGCCACATTACGCAATATTCCGTGGAGTAATCCGGCTCCGGTAACTCCCAGCAATCTGCATGCCATCGCGCAAGCCGCCGATGCGCTGGCCGCAATCTGGAGTAAGCAAGCTGCCCACGCCGCACCAGCCACTGCCGCTTCAGCGAAAACAACTGCCGCCACCCTGCGGCAGATTGCCGCACGAATAAACGCGGCAACTCCCCCGCAACAAGATATTTTGGCCCATCAACTCTCACGCTGGCAGCATCATTTCAGTCAGTCACTGCAGTCATTAGCCGCCATGCTCACAACCGGGCCACTGGATATTTACCGCCTGCCGCATCAGGTAAGCCGTCATTTTCTAAGTGCCGATGGCGATTATGCCCTATATATATATCCGCGCTTTGATCTGTGGAATCAATCCCGATTGCGGCAATTTGTCGCCACCGTGCAGGGCACAGCCCAAAAGCCCGGCCTGGTACCATCGCATGTTGATTTAACTGGAATTGCCATTCAACTTTATCACTCCACCGAATCGATTCGGGCCGCTTTCATGCAAACCACGATTCTGGCACTTCTGGTGGTAATTTTCCTGGTGTATTTGGACTTAGGTTCTTTAGGCCGCACGGCCATGACCGTATCGGTCTTGGCACTGGGTCTGCCGATGCTGGTAGGCATTATGGGGCTGCTGGGATTAAAATGGAACTTCGCCAACTTTTTTGCCATGCCGATTCTGATCGGAGCCGGGCATGAGTATGGTGTATTTATGATGCACCGCTATCGAGAAGCGGAGCATAACCCGCGGCGCATCTGGCGATTTTGGGATGTCAGCGAACGGGCACTATTAATGTGCGCTTTTGTGACCTGCAGCAGCTTTGGTTTCCTGGGCCTTTCGCGCGATCGCGGCATCGCGAGCCTGGGCATTATCATGGCGCTGGGAATCGCATGTATTTATCTATCAGCCATATTCGTCATCCGCCCCATGCTAACCTGGCGGTTGGCGAATAAGGGCGTCTATGGAACTGCTGACCGTTGATTCTATTATGCCTGAACCTGGTGATGCTCACGTATCGGCATCGCCGGCGAACCGTCAACAGAATCCGTATCGATCAGCCATTTCGCCGATGCGTATATCTTGATTTATCACCTCCGCCGATGCAATGCCGGATCCACTACCGCACACATGGCCGAGGTATCAAGGGGATAGTTTAAAAACATTTTGATTTGTTCCGCCTGATGCGCCGAATTATTGATGAGCTGTTCATGCGGCACATTCAAGACCGTGAAATTACTTCGGCCTTTCAGCCACGCATCAACAGAATCAAGTTCCTTTTGAAAAATCGCCATCATGCGCTGATTCTCCGCATCCGAGGCACCGGTTTTTCCCAGCATCGCCTGCTGGGACGCCACGACTTGCCTCAGATCACGCCGCAGGAACAACACGCGATATTCATGATCGTCAGGCAGATCATACAACAGGCGATAAATCATTTTCACCGCCCGGCCGGGCGCATCGACCAGCCACGCCGCATTGTGGCGCGTGTGTTTGACCGCTTCAAGTTCGAAGTAGCCGCGCGGATTGCTGATGTCAGCTTGACGAACATTATCCGTAAGCACTGGCATTGTACCGGCGTACAGCATCTGCATCATTAAGGATGTGCCAGATCTGGGTAATCCGGAAACAATGGTGATCGCCTCTGATTTCTGCATAAGCCGCCACGCTGCGAGATTTTATGTTAATGTTTCATCGGAGTATCACAGACTGTCAATATATGTTTGCAACTCTTCCATCGGCACCGCCGCATTTACCGCCATGTACAAAATCAGCAGACTGAAAACCGACACAACAACAACATCATACGGAAATTTCAGATAATCCAAACCGCCAGTCATGCTTTTAGAACCAATGCAATCCAGAATCCACAGTCCACCGAGATAGGGAAATACCCACCAGGTGCTTTTCCACGGCAGCGCGGCAATACTTTCACGTTTAATAAGCTGCCAAGCCAGGAATAACACCAGCGCTGCGGAAATAACTTCCAGCAGAAACGTGAGCGTGGCAAATCCGGACCAGTACACAATGAGATTGGAGATAATAAAAGTAATCGGAGCCAGAATATTGGCCATCGGAACCCGAAACGGTCTTGGGCGACTGGCCTCGGGCAGTGTACGCCGCAGCGAAAGCAGCACCACGGGGCCGATACCATAAGACAAGACCATCACATCCGAGATTTCATTAACCATTTTATGCCAACTCGGAAATGGAAGCATAAAAAAACATCCGACGACAAAACTTACAATGCTGGCCGCCCATGGCACGCCAAAGCGATTCAAGCGTTGC
>JAJYGE010000595.1 GCA_021785155.1 Planctomycetota bacterium | reverse complement strand
TTACGGCACAACCCGGAGCGGGAAAGACAACGCGCGTTCCGCCCGCGCTGGTGGAGGCGGGAATTCTTGCCCCCCATGCACCGCAAATTCTGGTACTTCAGCCACGTCGGATCGCCGCCCGGGCGGTCGCGGCACGCATCGCTGAAGAACGGGGTTGGCAGCTTGGCCGGCAGGTCGGTTATCAGGTGCGCATGGAAAAGCGGATCACGGCCCAAACCGTTTTACGCATCATGACCGAAGGTATTCTGGCCCGCCAACTGCTCGATGATCCGGGCCTGGAAAAAGTGGGAGCGGTAATACTTGATGAATTCCACGAACGCAGTATTCACAGTGATTTAACGCTGGCCATGTTGCGGCAGGTGCGGCAAACGATTCGACCTGATTTGTTTATTCTGGTAATGTCCGCCACGCTTGATGCTCAGAAAGTGGCCGACTTTTTGGATAATGCCCCGGTGCTCAACGTGCCGGGACGTCTGTTTCCAGTGCGGACAATATATCGGCCCGGAATCGATGGCCGATTGGAAGATCGCGTTATTGCGGCGGTGCGTGAGGCGCTGGAGGCGGAGAATACCGGGCATATTCTGGTGTTTTTACCCGGCGTGGCGGAGATTAACCGTTGTGCCACTGCGGCCGGATCCTTTTCTGCCGCCGGTAAATGCCGCGTCTTAACCTTGCACGGTTCCATGCCTCTGGACATGCAGGTTGCTGTACTTAAGCCATCAGCGCAACGCAAGATTATATTCTCCACCAACATCGCGGAAACATCTTTGACGATTGATGGTGTTTCGGTGGTCATTGATTCCGGGCTGGTGCGGCAGGCAAGTTTTGACGCGCCACGCGGCATGGACAGACTTGATTTAATTCCAATCAGCCAAGCCTCCGCGCAGCAGCGTGCGGGCCGTGCCGGGCGCACCGCGCCGGGTTTATGCTTCCGGTTATGGCCGGAATTGCAAACCAAGCATTTGGCGGATTTCGAGATTCCGGAAATAATGCGGGTGGATTTAGCACAAAGTGTTTTAACGCTTTATGCTTGGGATCGGCATGGACCGCGTGAATTTGAATTTTTTGAAACGCCATCCGCCGAACGCCTTGAGCTGGCGGTGACATTATTGCGGCAACTTGGGGCCTTGGAGCCAATCGCGGATGGATTATGCTTAACGGATGTGGGGCGAAAACTTCTGGAGTTGCCGCTGCATCCGCGCCTGGGGCGGCTGCTTCTGGCGGCTGGGGAAAGTGGGCATGGAGCGTTGGGGGCAATCATTGCTGCATTACTTTCCGAGCGGGATATTTTGGCTCCACGCCGGAACCAGACCCTGGCCGCCGTGGGCGAGTCGGATATTGTGTTTCGGATTTTGGCACTTGCGGGAACGGAAAATGCGATGGATTCTCATCGTGCGGTGCCCGATGCATCGGGTATTTACAGGGTGCGGGCGGTGGCAGATGAGCTGGGTCGAGTAATGGGCGCGGAAATTGACATGGCAACCATTGCAAGACATGTCGATCCCGCCGTGGTCGGCCAACTGCTGCTGCGGGCCTATCCCGATCGCGTATGTCGCAGGCGGGATAATGATTCCATGCGCGCGGTGATGGTCGGCGGACGCGGTGTGCGGATGGGACCGGGATCGGCAGTGCTCCGGGCACCCTTATTTGTGGCAGTGGATGTCCAGGCCTCCAACAAACCCGGCGATGCGCTGGTACACCTGGCATCCGCCATTACGCATATGCAACTTCAACAGATGTATCCGGATGCCATCCGCGAGGAAAAAACAGTGGAGATAACCGATGGCCGCATACTGGCCTATCGGAAAATCCTGTACCGTGATTTGGTGCTGGAGCAACATGTCGATTCGGATCCCGATTGGCAGCAGATTCAAAAAGTGGCGGCGGAATATATTGCGGCGAATCTGCCGGAATTTATGCAACGCGATGTCCGGATGCGGCGTCTATGTGGTCGCCTGGCCATGCTGCGAAAAGCCATGCCGGAGAAGAATATCCCGAAATTACAGGAAGAAGATATTGCCTCACTATTAGCCGCTGGCACGCCGACGCATGAAACCTTGCGGAAAATCATTGCGGGTGATGGCTTGGTCCCCGTGATCGAAGCGTCTTTGGATTATGCGATGCAGCGATTGTTGGCCGGCGCTGCGCCGCAGCAAATGGAAATGCCCAATGGGCGACAGGTGGCGTTGGAATACAGGGATGACGGCACCGCGGTGTTGTCGGTGCGGTTGCAGGATTTATTTGGTTTGAAAGATACCCCAAGAATTGCCGAGGGCCGGGTGCCGGTAGTGCTGGAAATTCTGGGTCCCAGCCAACGCCCGGTGCAGATCACTGATGATTTGGCGGGATTTTGGGCCGGCAGCTATGCTCTGGTGCGGAAAGATTTGCGTGCGCGGTATCCAAAGCACGCCTGGCCGGAAAATCCGGCGGAAGCATTGCCGCTGGTGCGGCGGTCACGGAAATAGTGTCGCGCCGCGCGATCCAGACTGAAAAACGTTATACTTTTACCGTGTAAAATTGGAGTGCTGGATGCCATGCGAGTGATCCCGATTGTCCGGGCGGATCAGTCCGACGGACAGGAAAAACTTTCCCAGATCAAAGCGCGCTTGTCGCTGGCACCGTTGCTTTTGGCCGGCCTTGATGCCCAGCCGGACAGTCTGGCCACTCAGGTGCAGCGCATTATTGCCGATGTACGCAGCCGGGGCGATGACGCGATTCTCGACTATACACGGCGTTTTGATAATCCCGCCTTTTCACTGGAAACTCTGCGCGTTCCACAACGGGATATCGATGCCGCGGTCAATGCGGCGGACGCGACGTTTCTTTCAGCTCTGGATATGTCCATCTCCAATGTTCGGCGATATCAGCAGGCAATGTTGCCGACGGCACCGGCACCGATTCAGCCTCTTGGCGCAGGAAGTGATTCGGCCATGTTAGCGGTGCGCTACCAGCCGCTCAATCGTGTGGGGGTTTATGTGCCCGGTGGGGCAGGCGCGTACCCGTCCACGGTGGTTATGACGGTGGTTCCCGCCCAAGTGGCGGGAGTGCAAAGTATTTGTATCGCCAGTCCCATGCGCGGCGGAGCGGTGGCTCCGGCGGTACTGGCCGCTGCCGGGCGGCTGGGGATACAGGAAGTGTATGCCATTGGCGGCCCGCAGGCGGTGGCGGGACTGGCGTTTGGCACCACTCGTATTGCGGCGGTTGATAAAATTGTCGGACCGGGAAACAGTTACGTCCAATTGGCCAAGAAGGAACTTTTTGGAATTGTGGATATCGACAGTTTTGCCGGTCCCAGTGAAGTCATTGTGTTGGCGGATGATTCGGCGGATGCCGGCGCGGTGGCTGCGGAACTTCTGGCGCAGGCGGAGCACGCGCCGGGCAGTTGTCTTCTGATTACCGCCAGTCTGGACCTGGCAAAACACGTTCAATTGGAGTTGGAATCCCAACTGACCCTGCTTCCGCGCCGGGATTTGACCACCAGGGCATTGGAATACGCCAGTGCCTTAATTGTCACCGCCGATATGGCTTCCGCACTCCAGTTGGTCAATGATTTTGCCCCCGAACATTTACAGATTACCACACGTGACCCCCGTGGTCATGCCGCCAAAATTCATAATGCCGGGGCCATTTTCATCGGGCCGCATACACCGGTGGCGGCCGGGGATTATCTGGCCGGGCCGTCGCATGTATTACCGACTTCCGGCACCGGGCGATTTTTCAGCGGGCTTTCCGCCGAGAGTTTCCGTAAGCGCATCAGCATCGTGGAATTTGATGCTCTGTCGTTGCGGGCCGTTGCGGGGGCCATTTGTGATTTTGCCCGTACCGAAGGCTTTGACGCCCATGCCCGCTCCGTTCGGGCAAGGTTAAAAGACAGGGGACCGCAAAATGCCCCTGCCTGACGCGGAGCCGATTGGTTTGATTGCCGGGCAGGGCACGCTTCCCATTGCCGTGGCCCGCGGGCTTAAAGCGGCCGGCCATCCGGTGATTTGCCTGGGACTCTCCGGGCAGAGCCGTGAAGAGGAACTCGCGGCAATATGCGATGTGTTCAAACGCGTGGGATTAATTCGTCTGAACCAATGGATTCGTGTATTGCGCCGCCATGCGGCAACGCGAACGGTGATGGTGGGGCGTGTGGCGAAGGAAAGAATGTATGATCGCTTTTACATGTTCAGATATATGCCGGACTGGCGCACAGCGCGGCTGTGGCTGGTACGATTGCGGCATGACAAACGCAGCGATCGGTTGCTGCGGGCGGTCGCGGATGAACTGGCCAGTGGTGGAGTGGAAATAATGGATGCGTTGCCATATATACCCGACTTACTGGCTTCCCCCGGCGTGATGACGCATGGCCGGCCTGGTGCGGATATTGCCGCGGATGTGGATTTTGCATGGCCGTTGCTGCGGCAGGTCAACACGCTTTTGATTGGTCAGAGTCTGGCATGCAAAGACCGGGAAATTATCGCGGTGGAAGCGGTAGAGGGGACGGATCGTATGATTGAGCGGGCCGGCGCACTGTGTAAACGCGGTGGGTGGGTGCTGTGTAAATCCAGTAATCCCAATCAGGATATGCGTTTCGATGTGCCGACAATTGGCCCGGCAACCATTGAAAGACTTAAAAAGTTCGGGGCGGCGGCAGTGGTGGTGGAAGCGGGGCGGACTATTATGCTCGATAAGCCTGACTTGCTGAAGCTCGCGGACAAGTTGAATATTGCGGTCATTGGCCGGGTGACTGACCGGTCCTGACCCCAAAATTCAACAAAATTGTTGTCGGTGGGGGGTTAATTGATCCGGAACGGTTTTTTATTGGCCCTCATTTGACATATAGACGGCCATGATTACCATCATCAATAGGAAACCGCGTGTTATATTAGCGGCGAAAATCATGAGTGAACGCGAAAAATTTGAGACTGAAGAACTTGCCGTGGTGCTAAGTCATTATGACATTGGTGCTATAAGCACCATTAAGGAATATGCGCGCGGTTCACGGAAAGCTCCAAAACTTCTGATTCGGGCCGAAAAGGGAGATTATCTGCTGAAACGTCGGGCCCGCGGTAAGGATGATCCATTTAAGGTGGCATTTTGCCACGCCATTCAGTTATATCTGGCGGAAAAACAGTTTCCGTTACCACATCTCATAGGCACCCGGCGGGACAATAACTCCATGCTGCAGCTTGGCAGTACGATCTATGAACTTTTCGAATATATCCGCGGGACTGGATATGACAATTCTCCGGAAGCCACGCAGGATTCCGGACGAATTTTGGCCTTGTACCATAAATTGTTACGTGATTACACCCCGGAATATGAGCCGCCAACCGGAAGCTACCACAATTCCAAGCATATCGGAAACAGTATTGATCAGATTCCAGTGACATTCAGTCGGGAAAGTTTTCTTCCCGCCCAGGCGGGGCAGGTCAATGGTATTCTCGAAGTCTTGCGGGCAGGGTATGTTGAAGCGGCGGCGAAGGTAAACGCCTTGGGCCTGCCGGACTGGCCGATGCAGATCGTTCACTGTGATTGGCACCCGGGCAATATGCTGTTCCGGAATAAAAAGGTTGTGGCGGTTATTGACTATGATTCCGCCCGCCTGCAGCAGCGCATCGTCGATTTAGCCAACGGCGTTTTGCAGTTTTCCATCATCGGCGGTGGTGATGACCCGGCGACCTGGCCGGACCATGTGGACGAAGCCCGGTTTGAACGTTTTATGCACGGATATGATTCTGTTGATATGATAAGCGTGGCGGAATTGCAGGCTGTGCCTTGGCTCATGGTCGAAGCGATGGTGGCCGAGAGCGCGTTTCATATTGCCGCTACGGGGTCATTTGGAAGAATCGAAGGATTCGGGTTCTTGAAAATGATTGAGAGGAAAGTAAAATGGGTGCAGGAACATGCGGATCGGCTTATGAAGTTGGTTCACAGTTAACCGGTACAACTCCTGCGGCTTTGCAGCCGCGGCAACAGTTCAGGTACCGAATTGTAAAGCAGGTTCCAGATGGATGGACAGTCCAATGGTTTTGAAACCCGATAGATTGAGGTTTCATGGTGCCAATCTGAAGGATGGGAGGGGCTGCCTTGCGTTGTTGTATCAGACCAGTTTCAGTGCTTGTTATCTGAAGCGGTCAAGGCAATAATTTCCGCAGGTGCTTTGCGGACATTGAAAGGAGCGTGCCATGAACGTGCTGGTTCCTCAAACGGGGCTGGGGGGCAATTATGCCCTGATTTGCGAGCGGCTTAAGCAGGTGCGGACGCAGGTGTGTGGCCGTCGTGGACAGTCCCGTTTCGCATTTTTACTGGGCTTGTCACCTTCCACTTACAATTATTACGAAAAAGGGCGGGTGCCTCCGGTCGAAGTGCTGGATTTAGCGGCCAAAATCAGCGGTGTGCCGTTGCTATGGCTGATTCGCGGCGAGCCTGCGGATTTTAATGTTCTGAGCTTAAACTACATCGTCGGCGAAATGCCGGAAAAATCCGGAAGCCGCGTTGTGCCGAAGCCCGGCCCCAATTGATGGCCTGCACGGACAATCTTCGGTTTCGCCACGTGGCCGATTTGACATACATGCCGCCGCGACGCCCCACTTAAATCATGCACCGCCCTTACGCGGCGCAAGTGAAATAACTCCGCCAATCGTACCGCCCCATCCCCCTCGGCTTGAAATTCCAGCAGGCAACCTTTGTACCTTCGCGCCAAATCGGGTAAATTAAGTACATTATGCGGACCAAATTCCGCCGTTTGCCCCGTTCCGTAACAGGCCGGGCTTGAAAAAAACGGTGTGACATTTGGTTAAGGCCAAAGTATCAACGGGGCGTAGCTCAGCCTGGCTAGAGCGCCTGGTTTGGGACCAGGAAGTCGCAGGTTCAAATCCTGTCGCCCCGATTATCTGGAGAAACAAGCCCTTTGGTGAGGACATCAAAGGGTTTTCTCATTGAAAAATCAATCTTTTCTTCTTTTAGTGTCAAGTTCAAACAAACAATTTCCAGTAACTGCCGTTTTTCCTGACTTTCCGCTGTAACCCATTTATCTTTCAGGCTTTGTGAAAGTTCAAACACTTTTAACGCCAAATCCCCGTGTTCATCCCGGCCCCGACTTTGGGCCTGTACTTGTAATTCCAGACTCGCCAGGCGATCCCGCAATTCGGTATCCTTGGCCGCATAGGTATCCGTGGTGATTTCTTCCATCATTCGCAAGTTCAATAGTCGATCACGTAATTGCTTGACCTGCGCAATCTGCCGGTGTAATTCCTTGGCCGTATCTTCCGTTTCGCTCCGCTGCTGTTTAGACCACGCCAGCAGGCATTGTTGGAACCAGTGCCGTAGATCATCGGGCAGGCGTATGCGATCAAACAGGGCGAGAACCTGCAAGTCCAAGGCCTGTTCCGTCAGGCGAATGCGTGGATGGCCCGGCGTGGTGTACTTGCTGCATCGGTAATAGACGTATTCCCGGCCCGTTTTCTTTTTCGTCACCGATTCCCCGGTAATCACCGCGCCACAGTGCCCGCAGAGAATTAAGCTGCCCGCATAGGTGAGATCATGGCCCTGGTATCGCTTGCCGCCCAGCAGAACCTGTACACGGTCAAATGTGGCCCGATCCACCAAGGGCTTATGCTTCCCGGCATACCATTGGTCTTGGTACCGTACTTCTCCGATGTATGCCCGATCCCGCAGAATGGAATGCACTTTGCTGCGTGTCCATTGAGGCATGGTATCAATGTACGTGATATTCTCCGCTTCCAGCTTCTTACGCATACTGTCAATGGTGTGGTTTTCATAGGCGTACATCTGAAAAAGACGTTTAACTTTCTCCGCCTGTTGGTCATCCACTTCAATCAACCCCCGGCCATCAATTCGGATATTCCGGTATCCGTAGGGCGCAGCACCGCAGAATAATCCGCTCTGCACTCTCCGGGCATGACCCTCCCGTACATCCAACCCTTGCTGTTCCGTGGTGTAACTGGCGAACATGGCCAATTGCCGCCGCATCATTCTCCCAGCCGGGCTATTGTCGGTGGGCTGGCTGGTGGAGATGAACGGAATGCTGTATTCCGATTCCAGCCTTTCAAGTTCAATGTAGTCATAGAGATTCCGGGCCG
>JAJYGE010000259.1 GCA_021785155.1 Planctomycetota bacterium | reverse complement strand
ATTACAATTCCCTGTCATGAAACGTATTTACGCCATTGTTTTGAAGCTTCTTCCGGTACTCGCAATGGCGGTGCCTCTACTATTCGCGTTGACCGTGGCGCATGGCCGCGCGGGCGGCGGCGAAGGATTTGGTGGAGGTGGCTTTGGCGGAGGTGACAGCGGAGGGGGTGGTGGCGGCGGAGGCGGGGGAATTATTATCTGGTGGATTGTGGAATATCTGGTACTGGAGCATCCGGTTATTGGCATTCCGGTGCTGATTGTGGCCGGAATTCTATATTATAAAACACACATCTCCGTTGCCGGTTATGTCCGCGACCAGCGCACGCAGGCCGGACTTGCGGCGGTGGATGAAAACGCCGAAGCGGCGGCGGTGCTTGAGTTGCAGCAATCCGATCCGGCCTTTGATCTGCAAAAATTTTATGGCCGCGTGAATACTGCTTTCCTCAAAATTCAAGATGCGTGGTGTGCCCAGAACCTGCAAACCATTCGCCCGTTTATTTCCGATGGCACACATGAAAGATTCGGCCTGCAATTCACAGAACAGAAACTGGATTCTGTGCGTGATCGAATGAAAAATATTGCCGTGCGGCAAGTACAGATGGTGCAATTGATACATGACAATGTATTTGATTCCGCAACCGTCCGCATTACCGCCTCGGCTGTGGATCAAACACTTTCCACACTGGATGGCAGAGTGATATCCGGATCGGGCGAAGCGGAAGAATTCACGGAATATTGGACGTTTCTTCGCCGCCGGGGAGCAAAAACCCCCAATGGTGCCGGGCTGATTGAAGGAAATTGTCCGAACTGCGGCGCCGCGATTGAACTCAATGCCGGTGCCCAATGCCAGAGTTGCCACGCCTTGTTACGCAGCGGCCAATACGACTGGGTGCTGGCGGAAATAACCCAGGATTCCCAGTGGGAACCGGAAACATCGCGTGATACGCCCGGCGTAACAGCGTTGCAAACCCGTGATCCGGATTTCACGCTCGCCGGATTGGAAGATCGCGTTTCGGTGATATTCTGGCGGAAGGTGCTGGCGGACAGACTGGGAAAAGTGGACCCATTACAGAAAGTTTCCGCAGCGACATTTATCCAAAGCTACAGCCCTCTGCTGGCGCCGCAAACCAATGGCGTGCGGGCGTTCTGGGGTGATTGTGCCGTGGGTGCGGTGCAGACCATGGGAATTTTCGCAAGTGCTCCGATGAATAAGGCCTTGGTGGAAGTGCGATGGTCGAGTCGACGGTATCAGACCGATGCGTCCGGAAAAGCGCAGAAAACCCCGCAAAGCAATATGGCGCAGCATTTGATGGTGCTGGAGCGTCAAAATAACGCCAAGACCGATCCGAATAAGGGCATATCTTCCGCCCATTGCCCGAATTGTGGCGCTCCGATTATGGATGATACATCCAATGCGTGCAGTTTCTGCGGCACGGTACTTAACGATGGCTCCAGCGACTGGATTCTTCTGGATATGCTGCCCGTATCTGGACAGGCGGCACAGGATTTACTTCTGGCGTTGGCGCAAAGTAATGACCTGATTTCCGATCCCGCACAAACACGGCAACAGGTTGCGGCAATGCTTAATGTCTCACCGCCGCCGCCCAATGGCCTGCTGGCGTGGATGGTCAAATCGGTGGTCGACAATGGCAATATCGACGGTGGTGAAGAACGCATGTTGCGACATACGGCAGATCGTCACGGCGTGACCGATGAGCAATTGCATCGCATGATGGATGCGGCCCGGCGCGGTGAATTGCAAATCACAGAACCCAAAACGCCCGATGAAATTCATCGCTGGCTGGGAGCCATGGTGGCCGCCGCGGTAATGGACGGCGAATTATCACCCACTGAACAGCGCTTAATTGCGACGGTTGGCAAAAAATATGGTTTAAGCGACTATGACATAAAAATGCTGATCCGTCAGCAACAGGACCAACTTTATGCGACCGCCCGGCAAGCCTTAAGCGATCGCCGCCAGCGAATGCGCACCGGAGGCAGTACTGCGGCCCAGTGATAGTGATGTATGCTCAAGACAGGCGTATCAGGCCCCCGATCAAGCCGTTCTCGGCTTGGGCATAACCTGCGCTTTGACAGATCCACAGGTTTCAAACATGATCGACATATATGAACAACGACACGGGTGAACATTTACATATTGCGAACCAGCCTGCGGATTTTGCGCCGCGGCTGTGGGATTCCGGACAGGGGCTGCTGGCGGCGGGACGGTATGTTGCAGCACGCAGAGAATTGGAGTCTGCCGAGCGACAGGCATTCCTTAAACGCGATGCCGCGATGCTGGCACGGATATATCTGCCGCTGCTGGAGGCGTCGCGGCAAATTCGACAATTCTGCTGCGACGGCATCATCGCCATGACGCCTGCCAACAGCCAAGATCATCGTGCGGCCCTGCGGGAGGTGTTCAAGGCTGGCGGCGTGTGGCTGGACATTCAAGCAGCCGGCATGAATCATGCCCCCACCCCATCCATGCCCACCGATGTACCGGTCGAATCGCTGTGCATCGTGGAACAAAAGCAGCATTGGCTCATCACCACACCTTGGAGCAAAACCCCCCATGCCCCGCAACCACGGCCCAAAGGTATTGCGGTATTGTGGACACGCGATGCCGGAAAGCTTATCGCGCCGGGCCGGCTTGATACACGCGTGGCCATACTTCCTATGCCGGGCGTTTATCATCCGGGTGATCCGCACCATGCGCAGGCGAGTGAAACGCTTTTATTAACTTTTGAGGCGTTAGCGTTGAACTGGCTGGCACGACAGGGCGAATCGACCGGCGGTTGGGCAGAGCTGTCTATTTTGCGTCAGGCCCGGAAAATTGACCCCGCATGTGAGCGGGTTTTAATGCGGATGATGACTGTTGCCCGGAGTCTGATCTGACCGCGTGGCTTGGGCCGCAGCGCGTTGAATCGCAACCGCCGAATAGACGCACCCGATTTTGAGCAAAAGCGCGGTAAGCGATGTCCGCGAGTTTTCGGACGGGCGGCAAACGCAGCAACGCGACCAGGAGCCGCCGATCCAACCGCGGAGGCAGTGCGTTCCAAATACATACAAACGCCTCAACTTCTGTAAAGGCCTGCCCGTCGGCGGTCAGTACGTGCATGACATCATGCACACGTTGAGCGTCCAGCCCATAGGCGGTAGCATTGAAGTCCGGCGCGGCGATGTTAATGGCCTGAAGGTGCCCAAGAAGATCGTGCCGAAGATGGCGTTGAATTTCCCGGTTACATACCGGACACTGACCATCATAAAAAATGCGAAGCGGATAATGTTGTGATAATCTGTTCATACGAGGAAACATTAGGCGAGCTGATTGGATGAATCCAGTAACCAATGGTATATTTTCGCTTTTGTGTTGAATTAAACAAAATAATATGCCCATGGCGAATTGCAGCGAAAATGAATTCCGTCGGGGTCAACGTTTACAATATAAAGCGCGGATCGAACCAAAACCAATATTCCGCGTAATAAAGGAAGAGCCTGATGGCCACGGATGAAGATCTTGTTGCGGAGTTTGTGGCCGGTAATCAGGCCGCATTTGCCGAATTGGTGGAACGCTACCGCAGAGAGCTTTTCAGCTTCTTGCAGCGTTTTATCAATGAGGCGGCTTTAGCGGAGGATTTATTTCAGGAGACATTCATTCAGGTGTATCGCAGCGCCGTGACGTTTGATTCCAAGCGGCGGTTTCGCCCGTGGTTATTTACCATTGCCGCGAATAAAGCGCGGGATCATCTGCGCGCCAGCATGCGGCGCGGCACTCAGTCGCTGGATAATATCTCCGGCCATGACGCAGAACAGGGAACATTTTTGGATCTTATGGAGTCTGATACGCTTTCAGCTCCGGAACGTTTAATAGATATGGAGGACGCCGCTGCGGTACGGCAAATCATCGCCCGGTTGCCGACGATTTATCGGGAAGTGCTGTTGTTAAGCTACTACAACCGCTTCGCATATAAAGAAATCGCGGAAATGCTGGGAATTCCGCTGGGAACGGTAAAAAGTCGCCTCCACTCAGCCTTGGCCATGTTTGGCGAAGCGTGGAGTGTGCGGCTAGGTGAAGGAAAGCAACGTGATTAATAACCGTGGGCGATACGGCTCCGGTGCGCCGGGAGTAAATAGGTGATGCCATGTTAAACCCTATCAATGACAATCAGGAAATTCCGAAAAAACCATTGGCGGATCATGAGGCTGCCTACATTGATGCGATGCTTGAGCACGGAAACGTCGATCACACCGGCGCGCAAGCCTTCGACCATACCGTGTGCCCGCCTCGACTTACGGAAATTATTCACGCCTTGGCGCAGTTGCCCCCCGTGGAACCGCCGGCGGATTTAACCCGTCGCACCGTGGCCGCCGCAGGCGCTGTCGCCGTGCCGCGAATGGTGCCACACGCTGGCAAATCCATGCTTACCAATACCCGGCTCCACGGGCGAACATGGGACCCGCGCAAGGCGGATATTGCGGTGATGCTCATTGCGGCGGCGCTATTGCTGACGGTGACAATTTTTCAGCTTAACAAAGCGCGAACGTTGGCGGTTCAGACGGCGTGCGCTAATAATCTGGCGATGCTGGGTACAGCTTTCGGGCAATATTCGGCCAACAATAACGGCATGCTTCCAAGCATGGTCATTCCAGCCGATCATGACTGGCTGCCGCGCAGCATGACACCGCAGGTGCATCAAGCCGCCGATGCGCATTGCAATTTAGCCAATCTTTCCCCCATGCTTGATGCGCGCACACGTTACACCCCCTGGACGCGGATGATCTGCCCGGCGGTGACGGCAACAACGACATCTTTTGACCGCGCGGGAGAACATCCGGCATGGTCCACTGTTGGATATAGCTACATAGACCAATTATCCGCCTACCACCATCACTGGGCCCAAGCCGGGCATGTAGCGGTCTTGGCGGATCGCAATCCTTTGTTTTACGGCGGTGGCGCGCAGCAGGCGAATATGAATTCCTGGAACCACAATCGCATGGGACAGAATGTGCTTTACGATGATGGCAGCGTTTTCTGGACGCGCACGCCGGATGTCGGCCCCAGACACGATAATATCTGGACCTTGGGTAGACCGCCGTTATTAGTCTATTCGGGCATGGAAGAGCCAGCCTCACGCGACGATATTATCTTAGTACCGTAGCCGATGGCGTACTCCGGTGTTCAACGATCGGCTTCCGACGAGAAGACCAAACAGGAACCTGCAACCTTGCGTTCAGAAGCTGGGAAAAACTTTGCTTGATGAGTAGCTGGCAACCTCCGGGTCAGGCTTCTCCGCCTGGTTGCGGTTCACTTGCATCGGTAATTTTAATTTGCAAAATTCTGACACGCGGGCCATACGGTTTGACCGGGGGCCATAACGAAATTCCAACTCAACGCTTCCGCATTGAGCTAGCGGGATACCTCAACAATTGGTTATACGGGGGTGAGTTTTATTGCGCCATGGCAGGCCCTGACGTTGCCGTAGGCGACGGTGCCGTTGTGGGGATGGCCGACGGGCGGTATGAAATTCTGCATAATATGGTTCGTGGACCTTTTACCAGAGTCACACCCGATGGAAGCGCGTAGCGAATATGGTGCTCTACCCAGCCATCGGTGGTGGTGATGGAAGGTGTGATATTTAAAAATGCAACCACCCGGTCCCGCACGGGAGCTAAGTCGCCTATGAGCATTTTCCGCCCCAGGCGCTGCAAAGCGGGCCGAGAACCAGCTACCGTTACCGGCACGGTCTCCGGGCGGATGGATATGCTGTAGCGATCGACCAGCCAGGATGGGCCGCGAATCCAGACCGGCACGATGCCCAGTTTCAATTTATGAGTGGGTTCAGACGGCACGATGAATGTTACCAGAGCTGTGGCGGGCGACACATGCACCTGTGTATTGACGGCTCCGGGATAGCGCACAACCAATTGGGCCTGAATGGTTTGCCGGGTGCGTGGCGGCAAGGTGGTCAAATCTGACAACGGCTGTGCCACCACGCGCAACTGATCCTGCCCGCCAATACTGGTCAGCAGGCTTTTGGGCAATTGCACTTGCGCTACAGCCGGCATAATGCTGGCGGAAACATGATGCAGAGCGGAAAATGAAATGGGTCGGGAAATCGACACCATTTGATCGACAGCAATTTGGATGCGGGCGGGCGTGGCGGAGATAACCGTAACATGGCGCTGGCGGAAATAAGGCAAATCGTTAAGCACACGCACCGAACTGATATAGTTTTGGGGGCCGATGGTTAAGCTGCGGAGGTGCCGCACAACATACGCGAGATTGTTGCGGTCATCATGGGTAAAAATGGCTCGGCCATCCGCCTGATCCCGAATCTGCTGCACCTGATCGCGCGGCCCCTGAATGTTGACGTGGAATTCTCCATTGGAAGGGCTGATGATCTGCACAATATCATTGGCATCACTCGGGGGCACCACCACGCTGATCTGAAACGGGAGATCGTTTTGAATGGCCGTCAAATGGGCGTCGGCATACATCCAAAGCAGCAGTGTCAGCAGCAGTGTCAATGGCACGACCTTCAGTCGCTCGAAGACTCGGCGTTGTTGTTGTGGCATAGGCATTATTCTTTCAGGCCAACACGGCCATAAAGTTTAATCAACGGCACACACCATTGATTGTTGCAGCGCCGCAACCGCTTACGCAGCGGAGCGGTGTGGCACAGAATGCTCCGATTTCTGTAAGGCATTGGTAAGCCTTTCACGCAACTGTTCACCGGTGAGTTCACGCACAAACTCACCGCGCTGGGCAATACTTATAATGCCGGTCTCTTCACTGACCACGATGATGATCGCGTCACTTTCCTGCGACAGGCCAAGTGCCGCCCGATGGCGCGCCCCCATTTCCGGGCTGACTTCAACGCCCTCCGCCAGTGGAAACTGCACGCCCGCAGCCGCGATTCGGCCTTCACGGATCACCACGCCCATATCATGAAGCATCGAGCCGGGCCAGAAAATCGTGTTTAATAATTCCGATGTTGTATCGGCGTTAAGAATGGTTCCCTGCTCCAAAAGCGCTCCTAAGCCAACCTCCCGCTCGACAGCAATCAGGGCACCAATGCGATTGCGCGAGCAATATTCGGCCGTTTGGCACAGGGAGTCAATTAATCGCCGGGAGGCTGAACTGCCGGGCCGGAAAAAGCGGGTTTCCCCCAGGCGGATCAAGGCCCGGCGCAATTCCGGCTGAAAGACCACCACGATGGCAAAACTGGTGAATACCAGCAGACGGCTGAAGAGAAATTCGACCTGCGGCAATTTATTGCCGCCGAGTTTGATAATGGTGTAGGCAATAATTAAAAAAAGAGCCACGCCCTTAATGAGTCGCGCGCCGCGCGTACCGCGTAAAAATTCCAGCACCCAATAAACCACCACGCCAATTAAAGCCAACTCCAGCGTTACAACCCACCAGGGATAGGCAGTTAATCGATTCAGCAGTGTGTGCAAAAAATCCAGCATGCGGACATCAGTATAAGCCCCTGACGGGCGATGGGAAACAACAGAGAACCAAATACCGAAACACGATCTGATTTACAGGCTAGAATAAGCCATCCAGAACAGGCCGTAAGGGAAGGCTATAAAGGGATTCAGCACCATGATGCAAACCGATAAAAAAGACACCATATTGGTCACCGGAGGCACCGGATTCGTGGGGCAAAGTGTGGTCAGACGATTGTTGCAGTCCGGCCGGCAGGCGCGAATTTTGGCGCGCAAGATGCCGTTGCGGCAGCCCGAGAATACCTCCGTAGAATTTCGGCACGGTAACGTGCTTGAGCCGCAAAGCTTGGAAATGGCCATGCAGGGCTGCGCGGGGGTCATTCATCTCGTGGGCATTATCCGGGAAACACGACATCAAAGTTTCGTGCAGGCACATGTGCAGGCGACCGAAAATGTGCTGCAAGCCGCAAGGGCGGCGGGCGTATGCCGGTATATTCATATGTCCGCGTTGGGCACACGGGAGAATGCCCGGGCGGAATATCACAAAACCAAATGGCGGGCGGAGCAATTGGTGCAAGCAAGCTCATTGAATTGGACAATTTTTCGCCCGGGACTGATTCATGGCCCACAAGGTGAATTTACCACCATGGTAGTTCA
>JAJYGE010000506.1 GCA_021785155.1 Planctomycetota bacterium | reverse complement strand
CTCTGAAACGAGGGGGGGGATTCCGCTTAAGTGAAAAACTAGGTCGAATTTTATCGAAATTAATTGTGTAGAATCCTTAAGCACTTCCAGTTTATTTCCGAAAGCTAAAAAGTTAATGAATCGGGACCTCGTTGGTTCGCAGTACGCGAAATAGGTTGATCCCGACTATTTTTAGGAGCTTGATTATGGAAATTTTGAAGAAACCGGTGAAAACTTCGGAGACGCAGTATCCAGAGATAATGACGATTGGCCAGGTGGCCCAGTATCTCGGTTGCTCCGAGCGCCATTGCCACACCCTCGCGAAAAATGGAACACTGCCCAGTTTTCAAATCGGAAATCTAAGACGATTTCGCCTCGAATCCGTGCGAGTGGTGCTGGCTCAACTGGAAAATACTAACAATTATCCGATTAAGGATACCGGTCAATGACGTTTCTGGATTGATAGCTCGCTAGATAAAAACGAATGACTATAATCATGGCCGAAACGGAATATTTTACGAAGGAGGTATGATGGCAACGCTGTATTCAGAATCATCCGGTGGCCGGAGGATTCAATTCCACTTGAATGGTCAGCGCAAGTCGATACGACTGGGCAAACTAACACAGAGACAAGCCGAATCAGTACGGGTTAAAATTGAAGGGCTGGTCGCCGCCAAGCAATCTAATCTGACAATGGACGGTGAAACGTCCGCATGGCTGGCCCAGTTGGCAGATGAGTTTCACGCCAAATTGGCTGTGACGGGATTGGTTCCGGCCAAAGAGAATATTGCGTTGGGGCCATTTCTGGAACGGCACATCGCATCGCGCACCGATATTAAGGCGGCCACGCTACGTTGGTATACCGATGCACAGGCCGATCTAATAGCAAGTATCGGAGCATCTAAGCGTATGCCAGATATTACCCCAGTGGACGCGGATGGGATACGACTATATCTGGAGGGGAAAGGGTTAGGTCCCAACACCGTCCGCCGAAGAATTGGAATATGCCGCCAAATATTTAATGCAGCCAAGCGATACAAACTTATTCAGGATAATCCGTTTGCGGGGATGGCCACGGAGGTGCGGAGTAACCCCGATAAATTCCGTTATGTAACCCAAGAGGAAACCAAAGCCATACTTGAGCATTGCCCCGATGCAACGTGGAAAGCCATTGTCTGTCTGGTGCGTTATGGTGGCCTGCGATGCCCTCCGATCTTCTTATCTCTGCAATGGGGTCATGTGAACTGGGAACGTTCACGCCTGACAGTGCCATCGCCAAAGACAGCCCACCATGAGGGTAAATCAAGTCGGGTTATTCCCTTGTTTCCTGAATTGCAGTTGGCTTTGGCGGAAGCCCTCGAACAAGCCCAGCCCGGCGAGCAGTTTATTGTCCAGCGGTATCGTAGCAGTGCCGTCAATTTGCGGACACACCTTGAGCGAATCATCATTAAGGCAGGTGTGGCACCATGGCCAAAGCTTTTTGTTAATCTGCGGAGCAGCAGAGAAACGGAACTAATAAAAGATTTTCCGATTCATACCGTAACCGCTTGGCTGGGTAACAGTCCTCGCATTGCCATGAAGCACTACCTGCAAGTCACGGAAGATGACTACTCCAAGGCCATCGGAATATCCAAACAACCTGTGGTGCAGAATCCGGTGCAGCAAGCGCCTGAAATGCCCCGTAAGGAAGTGAATGGGCAACCGGCAGAAGATGCAAATGCCTCCAATTGCAGGGATTTGCAATCATATTCATCTGAATACATATCTAAATATGCTCGGGACAGGAATCGAACCTGCACTCCTTTCGGAACCGGAACCTAAATCCGGCGCGTCTGCCAATTCCGCCACCCGAGCGGGCAATGAGCCTATTTTAACATAGTTGATATTTCTTGACACACCTGCAATGACAAATTGCAATGGCAAATACCAATCCCCGCAGCGCATCCTGGAAGCCTGCCCAAGTAATCGCCGGGTTGCGGCGATTTCAACGGTTTGATTTGACATCACACACACCGCCATGTTATACCTAACATATACCTAACTTTTGGAAGGCTGTATGAGTCTGTTTTTATGTATGTATCTGCCGGACTGGGATATTCACGCGATGCGGCTGAAACAACGGCGGACTAATACACTCATATCCGGCATGACACATGGACCATTGTTGCTATTCCTGTCCCAGAAGCGACAGGAAGTGGTGGGACGATGTTGCGATATATGCCGACGACGCGGCATTTTTCCGGGCATGGCGGTCGCGGAAGCGCGGGCATTGGTGCCGCAGGTCATGATGATGCCATTGGATGGTATGGCAAGTCGGCGGCTGCTGGAAAAACTGGCGCGCTGGGCGTTGCGATTTTCTCCCGTGGTAAGTATTGCGGAACCATTTCCAAGCAATCAACCAGAGCCTGGTGCGGATTGTCTGTTGTTAAATATCGGCGGCATGGAACATCTTGATGGCGGCCCGATGGCATTGGCCCGGCGCATCACGGGAATCTTGCGGCGCAATGGGTTGCCATGCCGCACCGCCATTGCCCCGACCATCGGGAGTGCCATCGCTCTGGCCCGTTATGCGGCAACTCCCGCGCGGATCGACAATCCTGCGGATATTTCAGCGGCCATAGGAGAATTTCCGGCAGCGGCCTTGCGCATCAGCGTAGACACGCAGATAGCATTGCGGGAAGTGGGCATTACACGCGTAGGGCAGGTAATGAGCATTGCCCGGGATCAACTGGCGGTGCGGTTTCCGCCGGAATTGCTGCTGCGGCTGGACCAACTGCTGGGCCGGCAAATGGAACTGCCTGTGGTGATGACCTTATCCACTATTCCAGAGGCACAATGGCGGGCGGATGGACCGGTGGAAAATCTGGAAGGCATTCTGCTGGCTGCCCAGGCTTTAACCGAACAGTTGGCACACGAATTAACGCAACGGAATCTGGGGACCACGTTACTGACTGTGAATGTGGCGGGTGCGGATATTGGGACATCCACCATTACCATTGCTCTGGCACAGGCGGTCCGGCGCGCAGACCGGCTATGGGCGGCCATCCGACCGCGGATGGAGCAACTGCGGCTTTCCGGCGGCATTGAAGTTCTGACTTTCCATGCAATGGAAACACATCTTCTTCCACCGGAACAATTACACGCCAATACCTGCGCCAGATGGCAGTGCCATGATGCGATGACGCCTTTGGCACCGGTGTTGGATATTTTGCGAACACGACTACCCGCCACGCGCATCGGCACTGTTGCGGCAGGACGTTCGCATATTCCCGAACAGGCCATGCGCCTGACTATGCTGGAAACAGTTGGCGGCAGGATGATACGGCCAGATGATTTTATCACCACCCAACGCCCCTCACTGCTGTTAGACCCGCCTGAACCCGTGCAGGTAATCACAGGCGGTGCGGAAAACGCGCCGGGGCATATTCAATGGCGGGGACACATTTATACCTGCCGGCAGGTCATCGGGCCTGAACGCTTAACCACGGCCTGGTGGACCGGTGCCACAGCGGTCACACGGGATTACTTTGCCGTGCTGGATCAGCAGGGCCAATGGCTGTGGGTATTTCATGAGGTGGAAACCGGGCAATGGTTGCTCCATGGATTATGGGTTTAGAAACACCGCGGATCTGAAATTTCAGATATGAAAATTGTGAATTGTTATGCCGGAACAGCCTGAAAAGCGTTACAAACCGAGGGTGACACATCGGCGAAACTCCGATATGGCGGCAGGATATGTGGAACTGCAAACCACCAGCAACTTCACGTTTCTCCATGGTGCCAGCCATCCGGAGGAACTTATCCAGCGGGCCGCCGAACTGGAATATGATGCCATTGCATTAACGGATCATGCCACGATGGCGGGCATGGTACGGGCACATACCGCGGCCAAGCAGGCGGGCATACACCTGATTGTGGGAACATATATACATATCGATACTATAACGCCCATATCTCAAACCGCAGAACACTGCGGTGTGCTGTTATATCCCACCGATGTTGCCTCCTATGGCCGACTGTGCCAGCTCATTACGCTGGGGCGCAGGCAAGCCGCCAAGGGTTCTTATCGCATCACACTGGAGAATATATTTGCCCATCAGGCCGGACTGCTGGCGGTGGTGATACCGCCCTCCCGGCCTGCTGCGGCATGTGCCGACACTCTTATCCAATTACAATCGGTCTTTAATAAGGATCGACTCTCATTGGCGGCCAGTCGGCGTTATGGCCGCGATGATACCCATGGACTTATGCAATTGGCCGACCTGTCCAACCGTACCGATATCCCTCTGGCGGCGGTAAATGACGTGCTGTATCACACGCCGCAGCGCCAGCGGCTGCAGGATGTGCTGGCGTGCATTCGTCTGGGCTGCACGATTCATGAACTGGGCCTTCATCGCATCGCCCATGCCGAGCGGCATTTGAAATCTCCGGCGGAGATGCGCCGATTATTTCAGGATTATCCACAGGCCCTTGAACGATCGCTTCAGATTGCGGCCCGGGCGAAAAGTTTTTCCATGGATCAACTGGCCTATCACTATCCCCATGAAATATGCCCGTCTGGCCAGACCCCGATGCAATATCTGATCCATCTGACCCGGCAACGGGCCGCTCAGCGCTATCCCGATGGGGTTCCGGAATTTCTGCAACACCGGCTGGAACATGAATTTGCCTTGATTCAGGAATTAGATTATCCCGCCTATTTCCTCACCGTATATGACATTGTGCGCTTCGCGGTATCACAGAATATTTTATGCCAGGGGCGCGGGGCGGCCGCCAACTCGGCGGTCTGTTTTTGTCTGGGCATCACCGCTGTGGACCCGCAACGCATTGATCTGCTCATGGAGCGGTTCATCAGCAAAGAACGCAACGAGCCACCGGATATTGATATTGATTTTGAACATGAACGCCGGGAAGAAGTCATTCAATACATCTACCAACGTTTTGGCCGCGATCGCGCGGCGATTACCGCGGAGATTATTTCCTATCGCCGCAAAAGTGCTCTAAGGGATGTCGGCAAGGCCATGGGATTGTCCATGGATTGTGCCGATAAGCTGGCCAAAAGCGGCGACTGGTGGGAAAAAGGCATGATCCGGGAAAAGCAACTGCGGGAATTGGGCCTTAATCCATCGGATCCGATTATTGCGCAGGTGCTGGAACTGGCCGGCGAATTAATCGGCTTCCCCCGGCATCTATCGCAGCATGTAGGTGGTTTTGTCATTACCGAACAGCCGCTGTGCGAACTGGTTCCCATTGAAAACGCCTCCATGCCGGGTCGATCGGTGATTCAATGGGACAAAGATGATCTCGACGCCATGGGCATTTTAAAAATTGATATTCTGGCGCTGGGAATGCTGACCTGCATCCGCAAGGCTATTGATCTGGTCAATAGCTGGAACCAGCGGATAAATCCAGCCACAGCAACCATCACCTTTGCCACAGTCCCGCCGGAGGCAACCGAGGTTTATGACATGCTGTGTCGGGCGGATTCCATCGGCGTATTTCAGGTCGAATCCCGCGCCCAGATGGCCATGCTGCCGCGGCTTAAGCCAAGATGTTATTACGATCTGGTCATTGAAGTGGCGCTGGTGCGGCCCGGACCAATTCAAGGCGGCATGGTGCATCCGTATTTGCGCCGGCGCAGCGGGCAGGAACCGGTGGACTTTCCATCCGCGGCGGTGCAGGGCGTGCTGGAACGCACGCTGGGCGTGCCGCTGTTTCAGGAGCAGGTGATGCGGCTGGCAATCGTGGCGGCAGGATTTTCGCCGGGACAGGCCGATGCATTGCGGCGCAGCATGGCGGCGTGGAAACGCAAAGGCAATCAACTGGCCGCGTTTGGCCAAAAAATTATCTCTGGCATGTTGGCCAACGGATATACACAGGAATTTGCCCATCGCTGTTTTGAGCAGATCAAAGGTTTTGGAGAATACGGCTTTCCGGAATCACACGCGGCCTCGTTTGCGCTGTTGGTGTATGTATCAGCATGGTTGAAATGCTTTTATCCGGCGGCTTTCGCGGCCGCTCTGTTAAACAGTCAGCCCATGGGATTTTATCAGCCGGCACAAATTATCCGCGATGCGCAGAACCACGGCGTAAGCGTGCTGCCGGTGGATGTGAACCGCTCACAATGGGATTGCACACTGGAACCGGCAGCGGGCGATATGTCCCCAGCGCGCCACCGGCTTTATGCCGATGGGCCGACACTGCGGATGGGATTGCATATGGTGCAGGGCCTGCATCAAAGCGGTGCGGATCTAATAACCGATACGATTGCCCGCCACGGCCCGATGGAATCCATTTCCGAACTGCGGCGTGCAAGTCGCTGTTCCATATCAGATTTAAAATCACTGGCCCGGGCGGATGCATTCGGTTCCATGGGACTGGATCGGCAGGAAGCATTGTGGCACATTCGGCGATTAAAATCCGAAGCGTTACCTCTGCTCGATGAATTAAATCCGATCGAACCGCAGGCCTGTCTGCCGATCATTGCCGAATCGCAAAAGGTGATAAACGATTATCAGAGCGTGGGGTTGTCACTGAAAGCCCATCCGATGTCATTTGTCCGGTCCATTCTGGATCAGCGCGGCATTGTGGCCGCCCGTGAATTAACCGATGCCGCACGCCATCCGGATGCGGCATCTTTGGCGGTGGCGGGACTGGTGCTGGTACGGCAGCGTCCCGGCACGGCATCAGGCATTTTATTTATCACCATGGAAGATGAAACCGGCACCGTGAATCTGATTGTCAAACCGCGCATATACGAGCGTTATCGCATGGACCTGCGCCACAGCACCGCACTGGTAGTCTGGGGCCAATTACAACGCCAGGAAGGCGTCACCCACATCATCGTCCGCCGCGCAGTGAATCTGCAGAACATCACCAAATCCACCAGTCAACTGCAAAGCATCTCCCGCGATTTTCATTGACCAAAAATGCAACCTCACATCCGCCACACGCGTAACGCGATTTGCAAAATCACATTCACCTGAATACCCGCCGCAATGTCATCCAGCAGAATGCCCCAGCCGGCGGAGAGATGTTCAAGTTGCCGGCACGGCGGAAGTTTCAGTGTCTCTGGCCCCTTTGCTGCGTTATGCACAGCTACTACCCCTTAATGGGATCACGCGACGCAACAGGGCAAACCGCATGCCAACTTATCGCACCTCAACAAGCCGCTGTCCTTGCTCCAGCGCCTCGATAACCTCCGGAAGCAATGGCGCAAACCATTCCATCAGAGCCGCTCGCGAGCAGTTGCCAATACGCAACCAAACCACAGCCGGCCCATTCTTGGTCTGTTGGACACGTACCGCAAAATCCTCATCTTTACTAACAATAACCGCCTGATGGTCGATTGCATATCGCCAGATTGGGGTGTCCTCAGAATCCCTGAGACCTATGTCCGCCACGTGCTTCGCATCATGGCCAACTTCTTCCGAAAGCCACCTGGCCAAATCCGGAGGCAGGTGAGCGTCAATAATAAACTTCACTGCCGCCCCCTCTATCGTCCCGCAGCGACCAGAACGGTGTGGTCTACTTCACGCGCAGCGTACTCCAGACATGCGTGAATATCGTCCGCCTCAAGATATGGAAAATCTTTGAGAATTTCGGCCTCCGAAACACCAGCCGCCATCATCTCCAGAACATCGCTTACACGCACCCGCATCGACCGAATACATGGCCGTCCACCACACTGCTTGGGATTGAATGTTATTCTGTCACCGTACTTCATGGTCTCCATTTTACAGGCTCTGTGCCGCTTCACAACTAAAATTACATTAGATTCCCTTCTCAACGTGCAGGTCCGATTCGGCAGAAGCTCATTTGCAGGCCTGCATCGGCGATGCCGTACTTGGAGGCATCAGGAATCCTAACCTCACATCCGCCACACGCGTAACGCGATTTGCAAAATCACATTCACCTGAATACCCGCCGCAATGTCATCCAGCAGAATGCCCCAGCCGGCGGGGAGATGTTCAAGTTGTCGGCACGGCGGAAGTTTCAGCGTGTCAAATAAGCGAAAGAGAATGTACACCGCAGCCGTGGCCAACCAGGCGTGCCAGAGACTGCTTGTTGTATTGACAGGCAACGGCAAAAAAAGACACGCAACCCAATAGCCGGCATACTCATCAAGTACCA
>JAJYGE010000385.1 GCA_021785155.1 Planctomycetota bacterium | reverse complement strand
CCCCAGTTCCAGTGGGGAAAAATGTTCCGTCCGCGGGCCGGGAAAATCACGCACATTGCGATCATGGAGTTCCTACACCCCAAGATTGCAGCCTGGACTGTCCACCGCGCCCAAGGAAAATTACTCGGCGGAAAACACCACGTTTCCGGTGCACCCGCGTTCGAGGCCTGCCTTATGTCAATTGGTCGTTGGAAGCAGGTTATACACATACAGACCGTATTGTTTTACGGCAGCGGCATGCCCGTCGGCAAAAACAGCGTTGGCGTATCCGCTGTTAGTCGCACTGGTCATCATGTGGCGATAACGAGGAGTGAAATCATAAGTGGGAGCGCCGGCAGTCCAATCCGAATTACCGATCGGCAGGATAATGGCGGTCGATATGGGTGTCGAAGGCATAGGCGGCGAGGTCGGAGTCCATTGTAATGTATTATACCAGCCGTACACGGCGGGATTGTAAGTATAGTTCAGCGTCCACCAGGCGTTACCATCCGACTGTTGTTGGACCGCGTCGATATATTCCAAGCAATGAGCCGAAGATTGAATCATACTCATGGGAAGGCTGGAAATCTCTCCTTTGCCCCCCCTGGTTGCAAATAAGCCGTTCA
Source organism: Planctomycetota bacterium (assembly GCA_021785155.1). The sequence continues at coordinate 7,557 of JAJYGE010000385.1, read as the reverse complement.
CGAATATATTCGGATTCGCTTCGTAGTTCTGATCGTACCAGCCGGTCCAATGGGTGTAGTTTACCTGGTTGGGGAGCACTGCGGAAGGACACTGGAATAATCCTACCCACTTGGCCTCAATGCTCGGTATGCATATCCCGCCAGAATTTGGTTGCCAAAGCTGGCCGAGCGTCGGCAGGCCCTCCGAGTATTGGTAAAGAAAATCGCTCCAACCAAAGGAACTGTCAGTCTCGTTTATGCCCTGCAAGCCCCCCCAGCCCGGAATAGTCGATGATATGAGTCCGGGGGGCAACATACCCCTGTACGTTTGCACGTATTCCGCTGTAAGCTGGCCAAGCGACCGTAGCCTGGCAGTACAGGACATGCTGTTCGCATCTTGCTTCGCCATCGCCAGCGCCGGCAGCAACAGCGCGATCAGCAACGCGATGATGGAGATCACCACCAACAGCTCAACGAGCGTAAAACCGCGCCTGGGGTTACGAGCCGATTGCAGGAAACGGTTGGGAAACATAAATGACTCCTTCCGCACCATATTATTTGGAGACGTCTGAACTGCCCATTAACCGAATGGGCGACGGTTTGCCGCAACGGCGCGGCGGATGGGATTATCTCCAAAAGTTCCGGGGCAGTCGCACAGGCGAAACCGCGCGACTGGCCGGAGCATAATCAGCATTCATTACCTGCGACTCTGTCACATCAAAATTCTACGTTGGCTGCCTCTCAAAGGGCACACCAACCATCGCCAGGGTTCCTCGTCAACCCTAACACTCTGCTGTGACAGACACTACACTACTTTCCGCCGCCTTACCAGCAGCAACCCCAATCCGCCAACCGCCACCAGTCCCAGCGTCGCCGGCTCAGGCACCGGCTCCGTAGCCAGCGTGAAATTCTGCAGTGTTCCACCTACGAGGTAGTTGCCGATTCCGACCGAGGTAATCGCCGGGTTCGCATGCGCACTACTGTATGTGTATGTATAGAAATTATTCTCGCCGGGAACTCCGACCTCGCTGAAGCTGCTGGTCCAGTATGTTTGCGTGGTATTGAGCGTTATTTGCCACGTTGTATAGCCAGGGTTGTTGGGAGAGGTTGGTCCAGCAAAGCTGGCGAACTTGCCAGGAGCAGTTTCCTCGCCATTCAAAGCCTGGCTGCTCCGGTTGCCACCCTCAAGCATTAAAATGGATGCGGCGGAAGACGGAGATAGAGTGGTAGTTGGGCTTGTAAAAAATCCGAATCCCAGCCAGTTTCCGTTCCCGGAATTCCCGGGGTCCAAGCTCGCCGTCAAAGTGTAGATATTGCCGCTCACGGGCGTAAATGGCAAGTAAGCCGTTACACGATCAGATCCGTTAAAGCTCGCTTGGCCGCCGGTTGTGGAGGCATACGAAGAGGAGCTAGGAGCGGTCCAAGTTGCCGAGTTGGAATCCGTGGGCGACGGCGTTGACCCGTTTAACGCGCCGGTGCGGTTGAAGCTATCCTGATAAATAACCGCAGCTGAGGCCGTGCCATCCAGCCCAGCTACTGCCGCAATTGTGAACGCCACCGCGGCCAGACAACAGCCACTGGAAACCAGCGATAGACGATTAGAAAACATAAACGATCCCTTTCGCTCCATATTGAAGCTGTTCGAACTGTCCATTGACCGAATGGACGACGGTTTGCCGCAACAAGTTGCGGCGGATGTAACGATACTTGTTTTGGTACTCATACCAAACCTCCATAATTAAAAGACCCATTTTGCTCTCCCACTCCACGCCAACCGCACGGCCAGCCACTATGGAGTTGAGAACTCCTTGAAGAAACAACATCCAATCAACCAATCCGACCCGCAATACGCAACTTTTGTCCGCCCCCACATAATTTGCGGCAGGCGGCCATCCACACGACAAGTGAACTATAGATCGAAATAGACTGCGATGGAAGGAGCAAATTGAATCTTGTGTTGTAATAAATTGCGTCAAGAGGATTCCGGCGTTATCGGCCTTACTGGAGCTATTGTCGGCAGCCAAAGAACTTAGCCACCTGAATTCCGCGGTTTGCCAGCCCCGAAGGTTCGCCGAAATGTTCCCGGTGTCATACCCCGATGGCGCCGAAAAAAGGCGGTTAATTGCTGCTCTGTGCCCATGCCGACAATATCGGCGATGCGGGCCAGTGAATAATTGGTGCTCGTGAGCAGTCGCTCTATTCGTTCCAGGCGAACGCGGGCTATTTCATCGTGCGGCGCAAATCCCAATTGCGCTTGAAATCTGCGTTCCAGTGTGCTGCGGGATACCAGCAGCGAGGATTTTGCCAAATGATCCAGAATATCTTCTGTGCTTATGCCGATCCCGCCCTGATCCCGTATAAACTGCAGTGCCTGAACAATGACCATGTCCGCAACGGCAATCGTATTCGTGCTGGCGCGGGCCACCACGGCCTTGGGTGGAAAATAAATCGTCCCGGGCGGTATACTCCGACCATGAAGCATTTCATCCAGTAATTCCGCAGCACGAAAGCCAACGGCATCGGCCGCGGGATCTACGCTGGTCAGCGGTGGCACCGCCAAATCGCAGATAATTTCATCATTGTCCACGCCAATGACGGCCACTTCATTGGGTACATGGACTTCGTTGCGCCGGCAGGCGCTTAACAGCAGTCTGCCAAAATAATCATTGCAGGCCATGATTCCGATGGGTTTGGGCAATTGCTTGAGCCATTGATTCAGTTTCGCATCTTCCCAGAATGGATCGCCCCGGCGTGTATTATTGGGAAGGCCAGGCCCCCATTTCTCTTCCAGAAAAATGTGCGCCTGCTGCTTGTGTCCTGCAAGATAAGTGCGAAATCCATCCAGTCTCAGATCGGAAAATGCCGCGCCACCGGAGCCATAAAATCCGAAGTGTCGCAGTTGCCGCCCAATTAAATGCTCAGCCGCGAGTTGCCCAATCATGCGATGATCACTGAGTATCTCCGCCATTCCAGCCGCTGGATGTGACACTTCCCCAAGGCTTACCAGCGGCATACCCAGCCGCCGCAAGGATGCCAGTTGTCTGTCATCTCTCACCCGTGCCAGCACGCCTTGACAGCTTCCGCGCACCAGCCATTTGGGCAAATTGTCGATTCCTTTGCGTTCTTCATAAATCACCTGCCAGCCGATATGTGTTTGCACAAACCGTGCTACGCCACTAAGTAATCCCCTGCCATAGCTGCCGACCGTATCAATAATCAAAGCTATCGTGTGCATAACGAACACTTATTCCACAACATGGGTCAGCACTGATTTAACGCTTCTTATTGGCCAGCCTCGCAATATGCCGACACAGAGATTCTGCGCCATTTCCGATATGTTGGCAACTCTACTCACCGGAATCCGCGTTGCGTATATCTCTGTTTAAAAAGATTGCGTTTCTGCGCATGTAACGGTTTATGCGGTGAAAGGAGAAGCCACTGCCTGCTATTCTGTCGCAGCACCTGTCGGATTGATGAAAGGCTTTTGCCTTCGTATCGGGAAGGGGGCAGTCAGGATCGTGGCCGATAGGGTGTGTACCACCATGGTCATGGCGGCAGACGTCTGGATGGCCTGATAGCGCCGCACCGTGTTCACACCGGTTCTCTTGCGGCACCGAATAAACGGGAAAAACATGTGGTACTGGAATAAAAATGGCGCATGTAAAATTATAACCAATTCACACTTTCATACGGTGCAATCAGTCTCGTAACTCGGGCGGTGATTTGGAGCGCACCGCCTCATGCATGGGCAGGCCTGTATCGTAATCCAACTGACGCGGTTCATATTCCTCATTTTCCCGTTGTCGCGTCATGCCGGTGTAATCCCAGGTTGCAGGACGGGCGTTTGCGCGCCAAGGCCTGCGTTCCCAGTAGTATCCACGGAACGGATCGCGCGTGCGATTCATCCAGTCCAGTAGACGGTCATGCAGACTATCTCGAATGGCACGATGGACAGGCGAATTGATAAGATTGATCAGCTCCTGTGGATCGCTGCGCAGATCATAAAGTTCGTCGGAACTCAGCAGATTGATGGCCAATTTATGCTGGCCATCACAAACAGCTCGCATTGGCTGAAATCCCCCGAATCCGTCGTGATCCACCTCGTAGCGCCCATATTCAATAAAGATTTCACTGTTCGTGGGAACCACCGGGTTACGAATGGTCGACAACATGCTCCTTCCTTCCAGTGACCGGGGGATCGGAACGCCCAAAGCATCCATAATTGTCGGAACCAGGTCGATATGTGATACCGGCAGTCGACAGGTCGCGCCGGATGGCGCTTCATCCGGCCAGCGGACGATTAACGGAATGCGCGTTATTTCATCATACGCTGCCGGCCCTTTGTTATTAATGCCGTGTGAATATAGAGCATCGCCGTGATCGGAAGTATAAATGATCATGGCTCCGGAAGCTGAATCGGACGCGGCTTCCAGAACGCGACCGATTTCATAATCAACAAAGGAATTGCAACCCAGGTAATCCGCCACGTCATACGTGCGCTTCGCCGGGTCTTCGCAAGGCAGGCTCGCCGCCCAGACACGGTGATGCTCAGGTTTGTCATCAAGACCATCAAAATGATTGCGCGTGCGCGGCCAGACATAATTACGATACATCTCCGAAAATGGCCGGGGACATAAAAACGGATGGTGTGGCTCGTCATATGAAACAACCAGAAAATAATCTTCAGCGGCATGGTTGCGCAGGAATTCGATGGCGCGATTGGAACACCGATGCGCATAAGTAAACGGCGCTTCCAGCCGGAGATCACCATTGGTTGACGTGTACCGCGAGCGCCGGCGATCCGATTCCGACAGTTCTTCCACGTAACAGCGCATGTCGTACCAGTATTTCGGGTCCCAGCCATCAGCGCACCGCCCCAGGCCAAAATAATCGCTGCCGTCCAGGTGCCATTTGCCGATGTAGCCACAGTGGATGCCGTGATCCCGCAGTCGCTGGCCGACGGTTTTTATATTATCGCCCAGCGGCATATTATTGGCCCAGCAGCCGTTGGAGTGCGGCCAGGTGCCGGTGAAAATTGCGCTGCGAGCCGGACCACAAACCGGCTGGCAGGTGTAGGATTTTTCAAAGCGAACGCCTCCGCCGGCCAGAGAATCAATTCCCGGGGTTTTCATAGCCGGGTTGCCATAGCAACCCAGCATATCGGTGCGTTGCGTGTCGGTCATGATGAAAATAACTTGCTTGGGTTTTACCATTTTTATTGTCCTTCTCCTGTGAATCAATGCGAGGAGGAAATCGTAACCGGCCACGGCCTGTCAGCGTGCCAAGCTTGCAATATTAGCCTGACCATAAAATGGATTTTATTCCCCCACGCCGGAAAAAGAAAATCGGTTCTTCTGAATAAATGACTTCTGACGTTTTTGGAAGCGCCGGAATGTCGGGTTGACCTCACCCCAACCACGGCGTATTGTGTTGCGTATCCGTGCCGCCTTTTATTTTTAACAGAAAGCGGGACACAACCCATTGCGGGGAGCAACAATGATGGCGGTCGAAAAGACCAAACACATGCCGTTGAATATGGGATTGATGGGGTATATAGGCACCGCACTTGATGCCAATGATTTCATTTTCTTCAATATTGTGGTGGTTACATTTCGCGGATTTACCGGCAATTTGTTCCTCATCGCAATTCTGGTGAATGTGCACCGCCTTTTGGGCTGTACACTTCAGCCGTATGTGGCGTGGAAAGCCGACCATATCCGCAGCCGGTTCGGGCGACGGAAGCCATTTCTTCTTGTTTCGCTTCCGGGAACGGCCATTTTTGTCATCCTTCTCGGATTGCTGCCTGAATGGATTCCCAAAAGTGATTACCACACGGTATACGCGCTGGCAGCGGTAGCCGGCGTATTTATCCTGTGGCAAATGTGTCAGGAAATTAATTTAAGCGCTCACACCACACTTTATCCCGCCGTGCTTGAACAACGATGGCTGGGAACAGCGGGGTCTGTCCGCATGTTCATAAGCGGCTTGATGACACTGTTTATGACATATTATGTGATGCACTGGGCGGATATCAGCGGCTTTTACCCCTATTTAACCGGAGCGATCATTACAGCTCTGGCCATCCCCTGCCTGCTTATGACTCCCGAAAATGTCACACATACTCCGGTTCCGGCACGCTACAATCCAGTGGCGCATATTCATCTGCTATGGGAGCATCGGCGCTATGCAATGATCTCCATTATCGCTGCGGCGGCACTGGCTTTTCCGGTTACAATGGTGTTGTTTCAATCACTTTATGTCACACGTGTCCTGCATTTTACACTGGGGCAGCTTGGCAAAGCCATGTTTCCCGGGACGATCATAGCCCTGCTGCTGGCCGTGCCGCTGGGATATGCGGTGGATACGATCACACCGCGGCGCATGATGATGGTGGCCTTTGCGCTCTGGATCATCGCGGCCGCCGCCATGGCGTTATTTGTCCGTCACTGGTTAGCTCTGATGCTGGTGCAAATCATCTATTTTGTGGCTTATACGATACAGATGAGCGCTATTCTGGCCTTGACATTTGAAGGTGTTTCCGAAGACATGCGTGGCGCTGTATTCGGCGTGATCCAGATAACCCGCGCCATTGCTACTATTCTTGCTTCACTGATTGTCGGATATCTCGTTAATTTTCATGCTCACTATCGCCTGGCGTATTATGCCTGTCTGATCATAGCCATTGTCGGTCTCCTGATTTCGTGGTGGCTGAAGCCCGCTGAAAATCCGTCAAGCAACATGACCGGTGATACCGGCTTGGTTGCGGCGGATGTTTCTATTTCCCACCACCGTGCCGAAGGGTCGTGACGAACGCAAAATGCTCGGCGCCACCCAATTGCCGATCCCGCGGGCGGTTGCACCGCAATTGCATCCTGCAACCGCAGGCCTCGGTGCAACGGTTCATGTAAATGTTCCGGCAGTATTACCCGGGGGCGCTTCGGTACCGTGGAGTTTGCGCAGGGACGGGAAAGAAGTTGCCATCAAGACACAAAACACATTGATTTATAATAAACCTGTTACCGCCATACAACCCACCGCATTGCGCTGGAACATTCGTTTGAATCCGTAAAAGGCAGGTGTCTCCAAATACTCCGGTGCCACCTGTTGTCTGTTTTATGGTGCGGGCGGTGCCGATGTGCGGATGGCAAGCGTAGCCGATGGCAAGCCCTTGGCACGGGCGGTAAGGATGATGGTACCGGGATCGCGGGTGGCGTGCACCATCACCATGCACAGGCCATGAAAGGCTCGCACCTGATGGCCAATATTCGACTCATGGCTGGCCGAACTGCCATTAGCAACCCCCGCAATGGTTCCGGGACCTGACACTCGAAAACGGATCATATTGCGCGCATCGGGATCCGGGATGCCACGCGCATCGACCACCTGTATCGCGATGGGAGCCAGACTTTCACCGTTGGCGGAAAGTGTCGGTACTTCATCACGCAACTGCAACGCCGCCGCCGGCCCCGCGGTACGGTATGACCACCGCGCCACGACCTCATGACCATCACCATCATAACCACGCGCGGTGAGTTTTCCCGGCGTATAGGGCACTGTCCAATCCAGATATTTATACTT
>JAJYGE010000144.1 GCA_021785155.1 Planctomycetota bacterium | reverse complement strand
CAGGCTGAAGGCCCGATTGGCTTGGAGAATTTGATAATCCAGAATTGCCGGTTTGCCGGCGGCAGCGCTTTGGATCCCGGGGTTTTGTGGACAAACGCGCATCATTCCAGATTCCGTTTCAAGCAACCGATGTTCCAGCCGCCCCGCCGGGGCTTTGGGCGTCCCATGTACCACCAGCTCATACTCGCGGGTGATACTGTGGGTTCGGAATTGTCGCTTCAAATCCGCCAGTGCGCGCACGCCGCGGGCCAATACCAGCAACCCGGAGGCGTCACGATCCAGGCGATGCACCAGATGGGCCTTAAGTTTCTGGTTGTCCCTGGCAAGCACACGGTTCACGCCGGCCAGCAATGTCGGGCGTTTCTCATCCGCATCGGTGGCGGTCAGAAGACCCGGTGGTTTAACAACCACCAGAACATCCGCGTCCGCGTAAAGCGTACGCACGGCGTCCGACAGATGCGGTGATGTCGCGGCGGTGTTGACGGCAGTATCCTGAACCTTCGGTATGACTCCTTCAGGCACACATTGCTTAAGTGATCGCACGGGGTGGTCATTGATGGTGACTCTGGCGTCCTGAATCATCCGCCGGAGGGTGGTCATCTTGGCCTGCGGATATTGTCGCCGCAGGAAATCCAGGATGGTTGCCGGTGTTCTCATAACAAATTCACATATCAACATAATTTTATATGTTATTGGTTGTAAACTGGCCGAAGATGCGATCAAATTCATCCACGGAAAAATATTGGATAACAACTTTGCCCGCGCCTTTTTTACGGCTCGGGAGAATGCGTATTTTAGTGCCCAGTTGGCGGGAAAGCTGTTGCTCCATATCCAACACATTCGGGGTACGAACCGAACCGGCTTTGGCAACACGGGCTGTGGCCGCCCCGCTTTCCCGGGCCAGCGCTTCCAGCCGCCGGACGCTTAGCCCCTGTTGTGCCGCCAAGGATGCCAAAGCAATTTGACGTTCGGTATCATCAATACCGGCCAATACTTTGGCGTGACCGGTGGAAATGGTACCGGCTGTAATCAAGTCCTGAATGTCGGCGGGCAGTTCAAGCAATCGCAGAAAATTGGTAATCGTGGTGCGATCTTCACCAAGGCGTGCAGCGGCTTGAGAATGTGTAAGTGAGAAACGCTCAATATATGCCCGGTAGGCTTTGGCCCGTTCAACGGCATTAAGGTCTTGCCTCTGGATATTTTCAATTAAGGCCCATTCAATTTGTTGCTCAGGCGTGGTATCGGAGCGAATAATTGCGGGCACGGTACGAAGGCCGGCATTTTTGGCGGCGGCAGTACGGCGATGTCCGGCCACGAGTTGATAGCGCTCCCCTACTTGCTTAAGCAACACGGGTTGCAAAATGCCGTGTGCACGAATGGACGTGGATAATTCCGCCAGTGCGTCGGAATCCATTTTTTCACGCGGCTGATGCGGATTGTTGTCAATTTGATCTATCTGAATTTCATAAATACGAATTGAATTGGCATGTGATTCACGATTATTTTGTGGGTCTTTTACTTCATCCCTACCACTTATGGTAGTTCCGGATACTTCATCAGAATGAGATTTCACATTCTTCGTGATCAGTGCGTTAAGCCCCCTGCCAAGTCGCGGTTGCGCTGCCATAATATTTTCTCCGTGCCAATACCAACGATGTTCTACGTGGAACATTGTCTATTATCCCAACGGATACGTCAAGGCCGAGTGCTCTGTTCCACGTGGAACATAAACTAAAAATCACGCCGCCGAAGTCAGCCACACTCGCGCCAGACGGCCCAGTTCAATCCAATTCATCTTCTGGTACATTGCTAAGGCCGGAGTGTTTTCAATGTCTACTTGCAGCAGGGGGGTCTTATTCATCTGCCTAATTCGGCAAGCTAAGTCATTTACAAGCTCCGCACCAAACCCCTGCTTGCGGTATTCAGGAAATGTGAAAACGCCACCAATCTCTACTGTTGTAGGTAATATTAAATCAAATTTCGCTAATGCAACAATTAGGCCGTTCGTTTCGTGCACATAAACATTACGCGATTCAATCCAAGCATCCACATCCGCATCGAACAGAATACCGCGTTCCTGATTGTATAATTTGCGCCAACGATTTAAGACTGGCTCATCACCATCCCGCGCCAAACGCACCCGGCCACATAAAGCCGCTGGCCGATCAGCCGGCAATGTCATCATCACATTGACACTTTTTCGCGCCGGTGCCTTCCGATTCACCATAGACAATAAGCGGGGCGTCATTGTGGCGATTCCTTCGGCGACACCGGTGACATAATTAATTGGTATTCCCGCCGCAATATTTTCGGCCGGGATTGAACCCTGTTTTGATACTTGGCTGGAAGCCCACCATTTTTCCAAATAATTGCACATCGCCTCGGCTGACGCGGCCGATAATGCCAGGACATCCGCTCGATGCGCTTTTGGAACATAAAGCATTGCCCCACAAGCATTTATAAAATTAATTTCCGCCGATTCTCCATCCACCTCGCCCGCCAGAATCAGATGCAAATCATCCCGCGACAGTGGGGGGGTCAAAGCCAGACGTTCCCAAAAATGGGCCAGCGTGTCCATTACACCGCCGCCGGCAGATCGTAAATAATCCGCCGCCTGCTTTGAGCGATCCAGTGTCAGCCGAACCGTTGCCACTGTTCGCACACCCGATGGTTCCGCTGTATTCAAGGCACGCCGACTCCTGGGCCGTTGGTTCCGAAAAACCTTACGCTAAACACATCAATATGTATATACGTCAACACGTCTATGCTCATATATAATACCGCCGCTGTCACCGCCTCGCCCGCATCCGTCGGACGCTTCCAGCTCCGCCGCAACGCCGCTATTCTAACGTCTTGCGCAAAGTATAAAAGCCCGTTGTGCTGTCCGGTGGCGGAATTTCCAGGAATCCGGGAACAATGGAAATTACGGTCATTCCATCAATAATATTCAGAGACAGTTTTTCGTCCGTGTTACCAACCCGATTGCCGCAGCGCTGACGGGCGTTTGTGGCGGATCATCAACGAAGTGCCCGGACAGTGAAACGGCGATGATCGCATCATGTTCGTCGATATTCAAAGTACCGCGGGGCAATTGCAATGGCGCTTTTAATTCGCCATGCCACACCACCTCCGGTTGCGCCAGAAACGGATCACGCAGTAATGCCAATACACGCGGTGGGGCGGTAAGCCAATTGGGGCCAATCCCCAATTCCTCATTGAGTTCCAGGTAAAGATGCTCCAGCAGCACATCTCCGGTGTTGCCGTGATACTTGGGCCAATCCAGCACTCCGCCGAAAAGATGTGCCCGCTTTGGATAGGCCGCCACGGCTTTACTTCGCACACCGAGATAGGCGACAGATCCGTGTGTAAGCAGGATGCTGTTGCCCAGGGCGGGTGTCACCGCGGCGGGGCAGTGTTGTTCAAACCATGCGCGATCCCGCAGGGTTGTAACCAAAAATGTTTTATAATCCGTTGGTGCCAATTCCAGATGCCAAATCCCGGTGTTGGTGGACGTGCGTTTCATATATGCCACGGGGCCGTTAAAAAGCATGCGCCCGTCGCGCCTCGCCGCATCCACACATTCTTTCCATCGCCATTCAATGCGCGCGGAAATATCCGGTGGGGCCGCGGAATGGTCAACGTATGTAATGATAATCTGGTGCGCCGCAAACGGCCCGGCCACCAGAGTTTGAACATCAAGGTTCATGGTGAAATATCAACCCCATATATAGCACGGCGCGATGATCGCCGGGCCTTCAATAATGATCTGACGCTCTGAAAATACTGATTTTCCGTACCGGCTCATTACGTATAAAGCGTTACATGATGGAGCGTCCGCGTGCCACGATACGCGTATCACCACGGGCACACCCATCATTACTCTTCGCCAAATCGTCCGTTGACCAGCAATTCCAGTGCGTCAAGAGCCTTCTGGGCGTCGTCGCCATCCGCTTCAAGTTTTAGAGAGGTACCTTCGGTGGCGGCCAGCATCATCATGTGCATGATACTTTTCCCATCGACACATTGCTCCCCCTTCCAGACACGAATGTTACTTCTAAATTGATTGGCAACGTCAACAAACTGCATGGCCGGACGGGCATGCAGGCCAAGTTGGTTCGATATTTTAATTTGTCTGTCCATGATTCCGATGTACCGACGACAATCAGGGGATTCCAGTAAACCAGGCCGCGGAATAACAAATCAGCGCGTCATTCCCGCTTGATCGGCCTCATCAAGTAACTCCATAATTTCCTTGCGGGAAGAGGCCTGCCGAAGAAATCGCCGGAACGTATCCTGCTGCAGATTACGAAATATATTTTCCATCGCATGGAGGTGGCCGTCGGGATTATCCGGCGGCGAAAGCAGCAATACCACGCTGTAAACCGGGGCCTGATCCAGCGCGGAAAAATCAACCCCGACGCTGCTTCGGCCAATCGTGCCGATACGCTTTTTAATACATGCGAGCTTGACATGCGGAACCGCCACACCTTTCCCGAAGCCCGTGCTCCCATGTCGCTCACGATCCAGTATCGCCTTGCAAACAGTATCCACATCCGCCGCGGACAATGCCCCGGCGGCGGCCAGCGACTCAACGAGTTCCCGGATTACGCCATCCCGGCTGGACGCCTTGAGATCCGCAACAATGGATTCCTTTACGATAAAATCACCGAGTTTCATGGATTACTCATCTTGTATCAGTTCGCCGACGCATGGACCGGCGATGGGTTCTTTCATTATCAATCCGGATGCTTACGGTTTCGGAGCCGGTCTTTGTGTTCCGTCAGTTGACGCTCAATTTTATGCGCGGCCAGATCAATACACGCGTACAGATCGTCACCTTCCTGCGAGGCAACGAACATATTTCGGTGATCGGCGCTGACGATTATTTCCACCCGCTTATGCCTCGCCTCACTGCCGTCAAGAATCACTTCAATTTCCTTGATCCGATCATAATATTTCAGAATTTTATTGGCTTTGGCTTCCGCATGTTCCCGAATGGCCGGTGTCACTTCAAGATGGCGGCACGTAAGAGTAGTGATCACTTATATAACTCCTTGCAGTCTCGACCCATACCGGCAAATTAGCCGATGGCGAGAACTTCATCTAAGCTATCGGTTTGTGGAGCAAGCGTCAACAGAACCGATTCAGTGCGTGCCTCTTCCCGGCAACACGTCCCGGTACGGCTTGCAATAAATGGGGCATTGCGTATACTTAACGGCTTGCAAAATTTGCGGCCGAAGCTGGTTCGCCGCTGGTAGCGTTGGAGATGTATTATGGCACATAAAAAAGGTCAAGGTTCAACCCAGAACGGGCGCGACAGTAATCCGAAATATCTGGGCGTTAAGGCTTACGCCGGTGAAGTGGTCACCACCGGTTCCATTATTGTCCGGCAGCGCGGTACGCGCTATCGCGCCGGCAAAAATGTCGGCTTGGCGCGGGATGACAGCCTGTTTGCACTGGCACCTGGTCGCGTGCATTTTGCCCCCAACCATAAAGTATCCGTTGAACCAGTGGCGGAAATTACCACGGCAGTGGCCGCCAACTGAAAAATTATCGCAATCTGTTGACCTGATTGGCCACACACCTGTTTGTCGCGACCCCCTAGTGCCCTGTTCCACCCGTAATTACGGGTTGATTGGCCTGAAACCGGCCATCTGCGGCGTCGCGTCGGCTCAAGGGGTTTACGAACCCGGTTCTCGCCGCCGACTCCTGGCATCTGGGCAGTTTGGGGCCAATCAACCTGTATTTACAGAGGGAACAGGGCACTGGGCGATTTGGGGTAAAATGCGGCCATGACAACGCGCCAAACGCTTTACATTATTGATGGCCACGCCCAGATTTACCGCGCTTATTATGCCCTGCCACCCTTAAATGCTCCCTCCGGTGAACCCACCAACGCCACTTTTGGCTTTGTCTCCGCTTTGCTGAAATTGCTCCAGGCAAAAAAGCCCACCCGGCTGGTTCTGGCCATGGACGCCGGATCCAGTGGCCGTGAACTTCTGGACAGTCAATACAAAGCTCATCGCAAGCCCATGCCCGACGATATGCGCCCGCAAATCGAACGCATCATGCGCATCGCCGATATCATGGCTCTGCCCACGTTGCGCATTGCCGGTTTTGAAGCGGATGATGTCATTGCCACCTTTACCCAGCGCGTTACGGCCCAGCCTCAGCCGCCCGATATATTCATCTGCTCACGCGATAAGGACCTCGACCAGCTTGTCGGCGATCATGTTCGCCTCTATGACATTCAAACCGGCGAAACCATTGATACAGCCGCACTGATCCAAAGCAAGGGTTACTCGCCGCAGCAGGCGGGCGATGTGCTGGCATTAACCGGCGACACGGCGGATAACATTCCAGGAATCCCCGGCGTCGGCCCGAAGACCGCCGCAAAATGGATTGCCCAATTCGGCAATCTCGATAACCTCATCGCCCATGCCGGTGAAATTCCCGGAAAAATTGGTCAAGCCCTGCGTGATAACCTGCCGGTCTTGGCTCAAAGCCGACAACTGGTACGTTTGCGCTTTGACGTGCCGTTGGATTTACCGACTGCGGATTTTGATCCCGCATCGCTGGCCAAATTAGAACCTGTGTTTCATGAACTGCAATTTCAACGCCTCCTGCCAATTTTAAGGCAAACCCAGCAGGTCTTTGGAATTACGCCCGTGGCTGCACCTTTGGCCCCCGCGAAAGTGCCCGTTCCCGCCAAGATGGTCGGCGGTAAACAAGCCGACTCCGCCGCGCCCAAAGGTCTTTTTGATGCACCGGATTCCACGCCCGCGCCGCCAGTGCCCCCGCCTGCGTCGCCGCCTCCTCCGCCTGCGGAACTGCACGACGTGCAGGGAGATTATCGCCTGGTCAACAGTATCGCCGCGCTGGATGCCATGCTCCCGGAAATTCATGCTCGGCTGAATGCCAATGCCAACCGCTGGCTGGCGGTGGATACCGAAACCGATTCGCTCTCGGCCCTGCAGTCTCGCCTGTGCGGCATATCACTGGCCGCCAGTGAGGGCTTGGCATGGTATATCCCCGTCATGGGGCCGGGCTGTGAACTTACCGCTTCTGAGGTGTCCGGGCGTCTGGCTCCGCTGCTGGCGGACAAACACATCCGCAAAATCGGGCAGAATCTGAAATATGACATGCACGTTCTGCAACGGCATAACATGCCGCTGGGCGGCATTTATTTCGATACGATGGTGGCCGGTTATCTTGTCGATGCCGCACGTCAAAGCCTCTCCATGGATTCGCTGGCGGCAGATTATCTCAAACTTCGGCCTATTCCCATTTCTGATCTTATCGGCACCGGCAGCAAGCAGGGCAGCTTTGCGGATGTGCCCCTGGACCGTGCCACGCGCTACGCCGCGGAAGATGCGGATGTCACCTATCGCCTGGCGGTCGTGCTGTTCCCGCTGATTCATTCCATGGGTATGGACACACTGCTTTTTGATCTGGAAATGCCGCTGGTGGAAATTCTCGCCGAAATGGAAACCACCGGCATCAAGGTCAACACGCAACTGCTCGGCGATTTGAGCATTCGACTGGGAAAGAAAATTGATTCTTTACGTCGGCAAATCATGGAAGCCGCACAAAGCGATTTCAATCCGGATTCGCCCAAGCAGTTGGCCGAGGTTTTATTTGAGAAACTACACCTCCCCAGTGGAAAAAAGACCAAAACCGGATACAGCACCAATGTGGATGTTCTCGAATCATTGGCGGATCAGCATCCGGTGCCCGCACTGGTATTGGAATACCGGCAACTTGGAAAATTAAAAAATACGTATGTTGATTCATTAATTCAAGAAGCCATTGGCACGGGTCGCGTTCATGCCCAGTTTAATCAGACGGTCGCGGAAACCGGGCGGCTTTCCAGCAGCAACCCCAATTTACAGAACATCCCCATCCGCACCGATGAGGGGCGGGAAATTCGCCGAGCCTTTATCGCCGACGGCCCGGATAACGTGCTGCTGGCCGCTGATTACTCACAAATTGAATTGCGTGTCATGGCCCACTATTGCCGCGAGCCGGCCCTGATTGATGCCTTCGCCCGCAATCAGGACATTCACCAGTTTGTCGCCACGGAAATTTATCACGTTCCGCCGGACCAGGTTACTTCGGATATGCGCCGCGTGGCCAAAACCGTTAACTTCGGCATTATTTATGGTCAAAGCGCTTTTGGCCTCAAGCATG
>JAJYGE010000179.1 GCA_021785155.1 Planctomycetota bacterium | reverse complement strand
GTGGGAAACTCCAGTTCCCGCAAAGCCGCCCCGCAAACCGCTGCTGATGGTTCAATGAGAAAAGATACCAATTCTCCGCCCAACGGACGCGAAGAGTTTATCTCCAGCACCGCCTCCGGCGCTGGTTGTTCATCCTGTCCCAGGCCCAGTCGGCGGGTAACCCAGCGGATCGTGGCCCCGGGAATCAGGGTATTGACCACGACCACAAAAAAGACAATGGTGAACACCCTTTGCGCGCCGGGCAGATGGGCCATCATGGGAAATGTCGCCAGAATAATCGGTACCGCCCCGCGTAAGCCCGTCCAGCCGATATACAGAGTCTCCACTGTGGAATAGCGCATCGGCAGCAGACAAACCGCCGCGGCCAGTGGCCGTGCGACGATCGCCAAAGCAAATGCGATTCCCAATCCCATCCATGCGACGTGCGCCAACTGAGAAGGCAAAATAAGCAGCCCCAGCATTAAAAACATGCCAATTTGCCCCAGCCATGCCAGAGCGGAATGTACCCGCAGCAATCCGCTGCGAAAAGGCAACGTTGAGGCGTCCATAAACAATGCCGTTGCATATACCGCCAGAAATCCACTGCCCTCAAGAATGGTCGCGGAACCATACGACAATATCGCCATGGCCAGAGTAAACGCTGGAATCAGCCCGGTGCTGGGCAAAGGTATACGTCGAAGAATATACCGGGCCATCAGGCCTAACAGCGCCCCCACCACACCGCCTACGATCAGTTGTATCGGCACCTTTCCGATCTTCCAGCCAATCGCCGGTTGTTGTTGCGAAATCAATTCAATAACCATGGTGGTAAGAATCACCGCCATGGGATCATTAATGCACGATTCCACTTCCAGCGTGCGCGATAATCGGGGCTTTAACCGTAATCGTCCGGCATGAAGCACCGAGAAAACAGCGGCTGCATCCGTGGAGGATACCACCGCCCCAATGAGCATGGCTTCCGGCCAATTAAGCCCCATGAGATGACCCGCCAGCGCAATAATCACAGCGGTGATTGCCACACCCACGGTGGCCAACAATGACGCCGGCAGTAAAACTGATTTTACCGCGCTTAACGGCGTGGTCAGACCGCCCTCAAAGAGAATTAAAATCAGAGCCACTGTGCCCAGACGGAACGCAAAATGGAAATTCTGAAAATGAATTCCCGCAAAACCCTGCGGCCCCGCCAGCATCCCCAGCACCAGCAGCAACAGCACCGCCGGAATACCCACCCGATCCGCCGCCCGGCTGGATAGCACGGCGATCAGGCTTAATATTCCAAACACCGCCAGCAGCGCCGCAGTTTCCAGCGGCTCACTGGCAACGCTGTGCGACGCAAACAAATGCAGATTGTGCACCACGGATGTCATGGACATTATCGTATACATGAAGCGATACGACGTATACACCACGCACCGCAAGGAGCAATGCTTGACAGGCTCGGCACAAACAATCCGTGGTTACATTGGGGACATTGCCGGTGTCAGCAGACTGTTACGGGTCGTGATTCCCGGAAAAGTCCTGCAATGCAATACCCAATAGCAGGTATTGAAAGATTCGGGCCCTGCGGATTGTTTGACCACTTTGAGCCGCGGTATGATAATCCCTTTGTTCGCACGGGCCGTAAACCTTAAAAGGGTTGTGTTGTATTGAATGCCCAGCTCAGGCGATCGCTAAAGGATCAATAATATCGGCAGAATGATTTTTCGTTACTGTTTTTGGAGCAGATCATGAACACAAGTATAAGCCGGTCTTTGTTCCTTGCAGGAGCAGTGCTCGCTGTCGGAATTATGGCGGGCTTGGCAATGCGATCTAAGGCACCCCTGCCCGTAGACACCATCGCAGCCGCCGATCCAGCCGTCGGCCAACCAATTGATTTACAAATTGCGCGTGGCCGGTATCTGGTGAATCAGGTGGCCATGTGCGGAGATTGTCATACGCCGATGAATCAGAACGGGCAACCTATTAAAGCCAAGTGGCTGCAAGGCGCAAAAATAGCGTTTAAGCCGACTTTTCCGGTGCGACACTGGCCGCACGGCGCGCCCAATATCGCCGGATTGCCATGGCGATGGGATGCCGCCAATATGATTAAATTTCTGGTGACAGGTCGTGATCCGCGTGGTCATTATGCCGGCCCACCGATGCCGGCATATCGCCTCAACCATGCGGATGCCGTAGCGGTAACCGCATATCTCAAGAGTTTGCCGCGCGGAAAAATGCCGCCTTGGATGCGGCGTCATTAACCTGCCGGGCCGGCCGGTTTAACACCTTAAGCGGAATCGTTTTTTATGTTGACTTCCCTCATCGCGGTAGCGTATTCCGTGCGGCTGGCGGAGGGATTGCAGAACTTTTTTCCGTGGCTTACCAACATTGACTGCCGGGTGCTGTACCTGCATCCGGTGCTGGTTAATTTTGTGGCTGCGGGCGTGCCTGTATCCCTGGCTTTTGATTTCGCGAGCCGCATTTTTAAGCGTGAATCTTTCCGTGCGGTGGGCGCTTGGAACATGGTGGTGGCGGCATTGTTTGTGCCATGGGTCGTGTTCTTCGGCTGGCTGTACTGGGGCAGCAACGATGGAAACAAATTAATGGCCATTCATTTCTGGATGGGCAACTCTTTGGCCATCGTGATTATCAGTCTGGCCATCTGGCGGTGGCGGATGTATGCCAAATCCAAACCGGCCAGCGCCCTATACCTGATATTCACATCCGTTACACTGGCTGCGTTGGCCGTGCAGGGACACATCGGTGGAAGCCAGTAAGACCCCATGGGAATCATTCCACGGCTCGGGTGAGTGGCAATTTTTCCGCGCGGCTCCGGGGTTTCCCACCGCTTTTATTCAGGAAGCACCCTTGCCGTTGCCAAGGTGCGTGACACTTTCGGCAGACCGCTTTTTTCATCAGCAAGCCAATCACCGTCCCGGCGCGGGGCCTGTTGATTTAATCAAAAATCTTGCTCGCAACTGGTCGTGGCGCTCCAAAAATGGGGGTGGAGTTGCACAAAACGGGGTTAAATCGACACCCTCCGCGCCGTGGAGGGTGCTCAAAGAGTTGCTTTTTATTGCCAGCGGCGAAAACCGGGGCCGTAGACCCATTGAGCCGACGCGACGCCGCAGATGGGGCGTTTGCGGCCAATCAATCCTAATATTCAGTTGTGACAGGGCACTAGTCCGGAA
The DNA here is from genome assembly GCA_021785155.1 of Planctomycetota bacterium. Next base: position 5,025 of record JAJYGE010000179.1, on the reverse strand, counting down.
CGCAATAATGCGTTAAAATAACGCAGATTCAGCGTAAGCGAACGGTCTTAGACCGGTGAACTTTGCCGTCTGAATTATACGCTACAGGCCATCAAGACCCGAACGAGGAATGCCATTGATCCAATCACAACGCGGCAAGATGGAATCAATGCCTGTGACCACGGGCGTACATGAAGGGCGCGGTATCCTTAAGCGATTACTGTATTCCCGAAGATTCTGGCTGATTTTTCTGGTGTCGATCGGGGTACTGTGGCGGTTAACGCGATATTTTCTGAATTTCCCGATATTTAGCGATGAGGCCGTGGTTGGTCTGAACATCCTGAACCGCTCTTATCTGGGCCTGCTGCGCCCCTTGGATTACATCGTCGCTTGCCCGGTCGGATTTTTATGGATGAGCAAATGGATCATCACCCATTTCGGCACATCCACCTTCGCGGTACGATTCGTGCCCCTGCTGGCATCTTTAGCCAGCGTAATACTCATGTATCCAGTTGCCCGCAAATTCGCCGGCCCTTGGGTGGCGTTGCTGGCGACCGGTTTGCTGGCATGTTCGCTTTCGCCGGCGCGGTTCAGCAATGATTTTAAGCCGTACTCTATTGATCTTCTTGTAGCCTTAATTTATACCGGGCTGGGACTCTGGGCGCTGCGGCGGCCGCGCGATTGGGTGCCGCTGCTGCTGCTGATTCTCTTTACGCCGTTGGCAATTGTGCTTTCGTATCCGTCCACATTTGTCGCGGGGGCTGTAAGTCTGGCGCTATTGGTGCGACTGTGGAAAATTCGGTACGTGCCCGGCAGGGTGTTGTACGTGGTTTTTAACGCCGTATGGCTGGGATGCTTCGGCCTGCTTTTTTTCACAGTAACCCGCGGACAGTTGCACGCCACGCATCAGCAGGGAATCTTGAATGCCTGGGGCACGGCTTTCCCTCCTCTTAACTGGCACCTTGGCTGGTGGCTGATCCGGGCGCAATTCGGCAACATGATGAGCTATCCCATGGGTGGAGAATGGGGCATTTCACTGCTGCTTTCTCCGTTGTGCTGGCTGGGGGCCTGGCGACTTTGGAGTCGCCGACGCACGGCGGAGCTGGTATTGCTTGTCGCGCCATTCATGGCCACGCTCGCGGCGTCATTTCTACGGGCCTATCCTTACGGGCGCGATGCCCGGGTGGAACAGCACCTGGTTCCCGCGATCATGTTGCTGGCGTCGCTGGGGCTTTTTAACAGCGTGGTATTCTTGCTGCGCGCCGTTACGAATCACCGCCGGAAAATACAAACCGCGATCGCCGCCGCGTGCATAGGGATGGCGTCCTTCGCAATCATCTCCGCGATGATTAACATCCATCATCCCTGGCTTAGCCGCGGATGGTACCAGGCACGGCAAATCATACGCCGCGCTTTTACGCACGCCGCGCCCAATACACACATTGTGATCCTGGCCCAAGCGGATGCCATTCCCACCGATGTACAATGGTACCTCCGGGGAGAGTCCCACGCCTGGATGACCGCTTTGCCGACGGCAAAACGGACGTTTGCCACGCCCGGTGCCAACCTGTGGATATTGCATTTTTCTCGGCATCCCGCCAAGCATTTTCTGGTGAGCGTTGCGCAGCAATTAGCGGTGTACCAACCGGTTATGAATCTCGTTTACGATTACCGGAAGTGCATTCATCTCGGGGGCGTCGGTCCGCCAATTTACGCGCAGGCGCTGCATTTTGAAAACACTGCGGACAAATAACCTGATTGCGAGAATGGAGCCAACACGACCGCCGTAGCGCCGGGACTGTGCACTTCGCCTTTTCCATCAGAATTTAGTTACATTTCTGAATCGATACCCTGTTGTCGGCACCAGTCGCGATAAGCCTGCGGAACAATCTCACTGGGCTTTATTTCACTGCGCCCCCCCCAGAACACGTTGGTGTAGGAAACGGGAATTCCAACCGCCGCGAGGTGCGCATCCATGGCCGCCTTGTGCGCTAACAGTAAATCTTTGTCCTTCCCATGCGCCACACCCATGATATTCACATTACCAAACTCCGGGCCGCCTTCACGCCAGTAGGCGTGGGTCATAATGTGAAAGCGTCCGACCTGCCGTCCCGCGTCAATTTCTCTGCCCGTCGGCACCGCCCAGTGAAACAGGGCGTTGTACTGTGTTACTTTTTCACCGGTGGACAGCGGCTTGACGTGTTCCAGAAATGTTGAAAATCTGCCAATGACGCCCAGAGAATGCAATTCCTCGGCCACCGTGAAGAATTCTTCGAGGCTTACACCCGCTTCCGCGGCCCGACGATCCCAGAGGTCGCGGCACAGTTCATCCGCCGAAAATTCCCGCTTTAGCGCTGTGAGCGTCTGCCACTGGCGATCAGTCAATTCCACGCTTTGTGTTTCAAGCACTTCCGCCAGTGCGTCGGATTTGCTGCCCGGCTCCATACCTTTGCGCCGCACATGCCCGACGCCCAGAGCAAATAATCTCTTGGCCGGCATAATCTTAAACGATACGGCACCTATCTTTTGCTTCAGAAAAAGGCAATGCTTTTCCAGCGAAAAGCCTTGTGGAACTTTCAGAGTTGTCCATAGACGATATTTGGAACCGGCGGTCTGACCATCGGTTGAACGGATAACGACATGGCCGGAAAATGGATCCTGCTCAAAGAGATAATCAAAACCCGCGCTGAGATTGGCCGGCGGAATTTCCCACGCCACCAGAGCCCCGGAGGCCAAATTGGTGGCCAGCAAGGTCTGTCGGACCCGCCGAATTACGCCCGCCCGCATCAGCGCGGCGATGCGGCCAATGACCTGCTCCGCTGAAATTCCGGAAAGCCTGGCGATTTCGCCCATCGGATCACGGTGAAAGCCTTGAATGCGATCTTCCGACACCGCGAGAATCGCGGCGTTCACAGAGTCAGTAAGTTCCAGTGGAAACGGTTCATGTTGCAATGAGGTTGTCATCATAAAAAGCATTTTAGGACTTTTACATCCAAATTCAAGCCTCTGCCATGCGGCGGGATCAATATTTTGAACCGTCGTGTCGCAAATGGGCCATTGGCTTGGCGGCGGAATTGTCGGATATATCTCCGGACTGGGCTATACCGATAAACAACTCATGATCAGCGTGATAGGACACGCGATGACTGAAGCGGCAGTGCAGATACGCGCATGCTTCCGGAAACAGAACTCCGCCGTCAGGCAATTTTCGATGCACCACATCGGCCAACGCCTGATCGCCGACCAGGGCGTGACGGGCATATTTCCGCAAAAGCAATTTATCTCCGGCGGAACAGATGTTAAGCGTAAAGAAGCCCGATCTCTCAATGACGGCACCGATGGACCGGTTCTGATGAATCGCAACCCCGATGCACAAGGGTTCAAAACTCAACTGCTGTACAAAAGACACCAGCATGGCCGATAAATCCGGCCCTGCCCCCGTGGTCAGGATAAACAGACCGCTGGGAATTTTCCCCACGGCCCGTAGAAGGGGCAAAACCGGTTCCACTGTGCTGTCAATTATCACGCGCAAAGCTCCAGAAATACGCACCCAATATCGGAAGAGATTATAGTCACCCCTTCGGGGCCTGTCGCGTGCGTTTGGCTGTGGTGTGGCAATTTTTCCTGGCGGCTCCGGTGGCTGGGGTGTCTCCATCCGCTTTATTCTGGAAGCAGCCCTGCCGTGGCCAAGGCGCGTGACACTCTTTCGGCGGACCGCTTTTTTCATCAGCAAGCCAACCACCGTCCCAATTTGTAGACGTGACAGAGCACTAAACTCACAGCGCGAGTTTCTAATTGGCAACCGCCATACCCACTACCGTATCCGCGCCACCGTAAAAGAGAAACCATTTATCCTTAAACCAAGCCAACCCTTCAATAAAGGTGGTCCCCGCTTTGTATTGTCCGGTTTTTTCCCAGGGTTCTTCGGGCCAGAAAAATGGCCGCGAGGGTCGATCAAGCAGTTTGGCCGGATTATCACCGGAAAATAGAGCCTGCCCCGCGGAATATTGTCGCGCCGGAATGCGTGGCCCCCGGCTGATTTTGCCATCGCTCATGCCGTTGAAGAAAAACACAATGCCGGCTGGTGTCAGCAAGGCCGGTGGGCCGGATTCCGTCAACCAGGAATCAAAATGGCCCGGCTGGTTTTTGGGTAATACGCATACGGGGTTTCCGGTTGCGTCTAAAACCGGTGTCCATTGAATTAAATCTTTGGAGTATGCCAGATAGGTTTGCCCCAGCGTATGCCAATACATCCAGTAGCGGCCCCGTATTTTGGCGGCAAGAATCTGAGATCCGACCTTCCGCGTAACAATCGCGCCGGACTTGGACCACAGATTTGCGAACCGGCCCTGATACGCTTCGCCAAACACCGGCCCATTGTGCGTCCAATGCGTTAAATTTTTCGACGTTGCCACGCCCAGTCGCGCCACCTTGCGATTCCACATGGTAAACGTGATCACAAAAGTCCCATCTTCGGCCTGAACAATGCGCGGATCCTCGCAGCCGCCCGGCCACTCTTCCCGCTGCCAGCGCCCCGGCTGGGGATACAGTACCGGGTGCGGCAGCTCCGTGAAGTCAACGCCATCGGAACTCTCCGCCAGGCCCACACGGCTCGTGTAACCGCCAATATCGTCGCCGTGCTTTCCTTCCGCTCGGAAAAACACATACAGCTTGTTTTTCCACGCTATCGCCGCCGGGTTAAACGTATGGGCAAATTCCCAGTGCGAAAGGCGATGCGTATTGGGATCGGTAAATACCGCACTTGGATGGGGCCTGATAATCGGCTGGCCATCTGCTGGCCTAACAAAAGGCCCGATCCGCCAAGGCGCGGATACCGACGCGGCGGAAGCCTCACCCATTTCAAGCATCGTCCCGGCAACCGCCGCACCACACAACGTGGCAAATTCTCTTCGATTCATACAGGCAACCCTTTTTTGGAACGGGTCCGAAATAATTTCCCAATTTATCCGGTTTTCCAATAGCTTTCCGCCATTAGTGCCGGCGACTGTTTGGGGCAGGGCGCAACGGAACGGTCGGGGAAGTTAT